>DASTAO010000385.1:0-6200 GCA_035712525.1 Kapaibacterium sp. (SeqCode) | reverse complement strand
ATGCTTACGTTTCTGCTTCGATCGGATTGCATGTCGATCTCTTTTTCTGGGAAGGTGATGTTGAGATATTAAGTGTCGCAGTCGCGGCAGCATTGCAAGGCGGCGCACCGAATCCGACGTGGCTTAAAGGTGCTTGTGGTGGACATTATAGTGTCCTTGGCGGAGCGGTCGAGGGTAATTGTCGTTTCGAATTCAAGATGGGAAATCAATGCATACCTGTTACAGAAAGTCCGCTTGCGAATATCGAGCTTATCAACCAGCTCGATCCGGCCGACGGATCGAGCGATGTCGATGTCTATACTCATCCGAGTGCTGCGATCCAGTTCGCGGTCGATCAGCCGTTCGATCTTACCGAGATCGATGGTGATGGCAATGAACATGTTAGGACGTTCCGTATCAAGGTTCGTTCGTGTACATTGCAACGCACTGAATCTCATGCGAACGTCCCGGGCCATTGGTTCAAACAGGATGATCCGCATATCATCGAGTATGTGCCGGACGATCTGCTTACCGGACATTCGCGGCATACATTTTCTGTCACCGTGTATGGCGAAGAGTATACTCACTATACGTGGTCGCCGGCTCATCGTCGTGATGGTGGCTCGATCGATCAATCGGCATCGGCAACTTGGACGAGCGGTGATGAACCGGACAGGCTCGATGCCCGGAATATCAACTATACCTATCCGCTCGATCGCCAGAGATTTTTCCTGAAAGATGAATGTCCGAATGGATCGGTAGTATTGCTTCAAGGTGCTCGTCGTCCATTCCAAGCTACGACAAACCCGAGTAAGCAAAGTGTTTGGAAAGCTCGATTCATCGAGACAAAAAATCAAAGCTCAAATTCAGAGACCGATCTTACATTCACTCGTGATGGCTCAGGTGGTGTGAAATATGTTGGCTTTGGTTTGCCGACATTAAAGAATTCGACATCGTATTGCATTCAAATAATTCGCCGTGAAGAAAATCGTTCGACTTCTTCTTCTGGAATGATGGTACATTCGAGTGCTGCTTCTGGAGCCCTATCCGGTGCTGGCGCACGAATGTCATCAGTTGCATTCACGTCATTATATAACAGGCTGAGTAATACTGTCGCCCAAAACAAGCGTCAGCTTCCGGGGCCGAATGTTGCCGGCAATGAGCAGTTGCTCTACTATTATTATTTCAATACGAGTCAGTATAATCGCTTAGCTGATAAATTCGGACAGGTCACGCTGGCCAGTGTCGATACCGGCAGCAGGGCTACGAATTTCCAGCGAGTCTGGCTGCGCTTTAATAGCGATGAATTGCTCGATGTGTATGATATGCAAGGCTACCCGTATAAAGATCGCGATGGCAGAGTGCATCAATCGCGGCCGCTCATAGAACCGAGTGCCAGAGTGTTTAATAAACCGTGGCATACAAGATATGCTAATCCGTATATCTATGATGTCGTTCGCAATTTCGGAACAGTAACGGTTAGTTTGATGGGTGGGCTTGTAACGCAGCGATTCTCATTAAGCCCGTCGTCATTTTCGATATTGAATTATGGCAATTCCCTCGCTTCGTATGTCGGCTCACCGAAGCCATTAATGAGCGATGGGGAAATGCTGCCGCCCGGCCCTTCTATAAGCGGGATGGCAAGATCGTTTGCCGGTTTAGGATTTGCTATGGGAAGCGGCTCGTCGAGTACTTCGCTTGGTTCGTTCGGTGGCACTTCAGGCGGAGGCATAATGATGAGTTCTTCTTCGGCAGTATTGTTGCCACAGATCGTCGTCAGCTTCGATCAGAGTTTGCTTGTACCGGCCGATCAACTTATTCTGCAAATTCAGGCAGCACCGATCTTATGGATGGCTTCGAGCTATTTATCATCGGCGCAGCGGACGCTGCTTATTAATGCGACGACTCATCCTTATGAGTTTGTGTATGACGGGGCCTATCCGGTTGATTTCAGTTACTGGTTCTGCCAGGCACCTGATAGCCCTATTCCGCACGTTACAAAAGAATTTCAAAAGGGCAGAGCATCGATCCACATCGATCCGCCGAGAACGGTACTCTTACACCGATGAAACGATCGTCAATAGTAATACTGCTTTCTTTGCTATCTTCTATTGCTGTTGCTCAGCAAGTGGATTCTACTAATCCTCGCTTTTCGAAACTTAGCGTAAGAGCAAGAGCGGATAAGGATTCAGTTGTTCTTCGCTGGGCACCGGCAAGACCCGGCGGGTGGCGCATAGCTAATAAGCTTGGATATATCGTCGAACGGATGCCGCTAACCTCAAATGGTGGTGATTCCAGTAAAGCAGAGCGGCTTACCAAAACGGCAATTAAACCTTGGCCACTTGATGAATTAAAAAATAAATTCAGGCAACGAGATGACTTCATCGGCATTGCCGGGCAAGTCTTGTATGGTAAGACATTTTCTCCTCCTGCCGGCAGCCGCGGTTCGGTCGATGAATTACGATTCGCTGCTCAAGAACTCGAAAATCGTTTCGGCTTTGCCATGCTTGCCGCCGATAATAGTGCAAAAGCAGCTGAAGTGCTTGGTCTTCGCTTTGTCGATAAGACTGTCCATGAAGGCGAGTCCTATATCTATCGGGTTTATACTGCTTCGAAAGATACGACCTATGGCTTTGATACAGCGTATTGCATAGTAACAGTAAAAGCATTTGAGAAACCGGCAGCGCCCGAAGCGCTTGTTGCAAAAGCCGGCGATAAAAATATTTTACTCGAATGGGCCGATAATAACTTCCCAAAATACTCAGGGTATTACCTCGAACGATCGGAAGATGGGGGCAAGACCTATAAGCCGCTCAATAGTATGCCGATCGTTTCTATCACTCCTGAGGGGGCCAAGGCAGATAATACTCCAAAGTTTACTGATACAACGATTCAAAATTACAAACAATACAGCTACAGAGTGTATGGTGTAAATGCCTTTGGTGATCACAGTGATTATGCAGAAGTACTAACTCAAGGCCAGGATTTTACACCACCCGCAATGCCTATCCTTTCGATGACCGAGCAACTTGGAATGAATCGGGTAAAGATCAAATGGCAGATGAAACAGCCGTCAGCTGATCTCAAAGGATTTATTGTTTCCCGAAGCGACAATTCGCTTTCTGGATATTATGATAGAAGTACCTTGCTCCCACCAACAGCTCGGGAATATATCGACGATAGTGCCAGCGAAGATGCACCATTCTATATTGTCAGTGCTATCGATACTGCAAATAATCTTGCACCATCTGTACCGGTGATGGCATCGGTTGTCGATACTTTGCCGCCAATAGTGCCAACAGGCCTTGCCGGCTCGATCGATACGAATGGTGTCGTTCATTTGCATTGGCCGCTTAGTACCGAGAAGAAATTGCGGGGATACCGTGTGTTGTGGGCAAATGACTTGTCCCATGAGTTTACGCAGCGTATCAATCACGTCATCGAAGATACTGTTTTCACCGATACTGTTTCGCTCAATACCCTCACGCAATACGTATACTATCAGATCGCAGCAGTTGATAAGCGGTTTGGCCACAGTGCTGCTTGTAAACCGATCGCCTTGCGCCGCCCTGATAAAGTACCACCGGAAGCTTCTGTCTTTACTACGGTGCATAATACAACAAATGCTGTTGTCCTAAACTGGGAGCCGAGCCTTAGCCCCGATGCTGCCGAGCAGATCCTGCTTCGTAAGAAAGAGAAAGATGCCAGTTGGCAAACTATCACCAAGCTTAATACGAAGATCAAAACCTATACCGACGAAAGCGTTGAGCAAAATCAGATCTATCTGTACCGGCTCGATGTCGTCGATTCCTCCGGCTTACATTCGAAGCCAACGATGGATGTTCAGGGCAGAGCCTATGATAATGGCAAGCGTAATACGGCTTCGAATCTATCTGCAGCATACGATCAAAAGCAAAATACTATCAATCTGAAATGGAATTATACGTCGGATAAAAAAGAAAAGTATTGGTTTGTCGTCTATCGTGGTACCGACGTATCGGCGCTTTCACAATATAAATCCGTGCAAAGCTCATCGACTTCTTTCACTGATAATGCCCTTATTGGTAAGGGCGCTTATAAATATGCGATTCGCGTCTTAAGCGCCATTGGTGATTCAGGATTATCAGATGCTGTAACCGTTCAGGTAAAATAAGGTAGCCGTCTTTTGGCCTGGCCGAACTTGCCGCCCAATTTCCGTATCTTTGTTGCCTGTTATTATTCTAAACGGTACGTATCACAGTGTCTCAGTTACAACTCGGGTTATCGGATTTTACCTATAGTGACCTTTATGATCCGCAAGCGTTAAGCCGCCTGCATTCGGTCTTTGTAAAAAGCATCGCCGATCAGTCTCTCATTGGTCGCTGGAATGCCTATTCCGCTTCTGGTGGCGAAGGGATGGGGCCTGTCGATATTTCCAATCTGCTTGTTGATATGGCGCCGTATGTCGGCACGTTCATTGCAAAGTTATTCGGAATTGAAGACCTCCGTTCAGCACAGATCGCACTGGCAGATCGTGAAAAAGTAATTTTCGAGTTTAAGCGCGATTTCCTCCAGCGCCGGGCGATGAAAAAATATTCGACGCTTGAAAAATGTCTGGCTGTAGGTACTATCTCCGAGCTCGAATCGACTTATGAATCATTAAAAGCTTCGAACGCTGATTTGTTTTCTCATGCCGACGAAGAGCTTGGCGCTGCTCGGCTTGCGATGAAAGTAGCTGAAGGTGAGAAGAGTGGTAGTATTGGTACCGATGTGGTTGCGAAGTTTGATGCTTATGTTGCCGCTTGCGTTTACGATGAACATCTGCATGAAAAAGTAAAATACTGGGCAAGTTATCATATTCCAAAGAATCTTGATTACGATAATCTCGTCCAGATCATCCGTCCGGAATCTCTGATTCCTGAAAAATTCATTGGCCCGGAAGAAGAGTATCGCCGCCGCGATGGATTTGAGCTGACCGATAAGCGGATGAATCCTCGCGAAGTTCGAGGCGAAACCGAATACTGCATTTTTTGCCACGACCGTTCGAAAGATTCTTGCTCGAAAGGCATTCATGAAAAAGATGGCGCTACGAAGAAGAACCCGTTAGGCATCCCTCTTGCCGGTTGTCCTCTCGATGAAAAAATTTCCGAGATGCACATGGTGCTCTCGAAAGGTGATGCCATTAGCGCATTAGCGCTTATCATGCTCGATAATCCGATGTGCCCCGGTACAGGTCATCGTATTTGTAATGACTGCATGAAGTCGTGCATCTATCAAAAGCAGAGCCCGGTAAATATCCCGCAAGCTGAGACGGGTGCGCTTACCGATGTACTGAGGATGCGTTGGGGTGTCGAAATATATGGGTTGCTCACGCGATGGAATCCGCTAAACATTCGCCGGCCATATGCGCTGCCATACTCCGGCAAGAAGGCATTGGTTGTCGGTCTCGGCCCGGCAGGTTATACGCTTTCGCATTATTTACTTAATGAAGGATTCGGCGTTGCCGGTATCGATGGTTTAAAGATCGAACCACTTGATAGAGATCTTACCGGTTACATCGATGATAATAATAAATGGATCGCACCAAAACCGATCCAGGATTGGAGTGAGATTTATAATCATCTCGATAAGCGGCCGATGGATGGTTTTGGCGGGGTTGCCGAATATGGCATCACCGTTCGCTGGGATAAGAACTTCCTGACACTTATCTACCTGACCCTTGCACGTCGCAACTCCTTTGCTATTTACGGCGGCGTTCGCTTTGGTGGTACCATAACGATCGAGGATGCTTTTGAACGGTATGGCTTTGATCATATCGCTATTGCATCAGGTGCCGGAAAGCCGACGATCGTGCCGATGAAGAATAACTTGATTCGTGGCATTCGTAAAGCCAGCGATTTCTTAATGGCATTGCAGCTTACCGGGGCAGCAAAGAAAAATAATCTTGCGAATCTTCAGGTGCAGCTTCCTGCTGTCGTTATCGGTGGTGGATTAACGGCTATCGATACTGCGACGGAGTTAGCCGCCTATTATCCGATCCAGGTTGAAAAGATCTTGAATCGCTACGAGATCGTGATGAAGGAGAATTCCGATGCCTTTGTCGAATCACTGACTCCGGAAGATCGACTTATTCTCGATACGTTCTTAGAGCATGGCCGTGCCGTTCGTGCTGAGCGTGAACGAGCTGAAGCAACTGGTGAGAAGCCGAATTTTGTGCCGCTGGTCCGTCAGTGGGGCGGCGT
>DASTAO010000384.1:0-2612 GCA_035712525.1 Kapaibacterium sp. (SeqCode) | reverse complement strand
TAGAATATTGCTCCGGTATGGTAATGATCGCTGTATCCTGATTCTCGTAAAATGCTTTCGTCATCTCATCAATGGAATCCATATCACCGATGATCACATCGAGATGGATATCATGCATTTTAGCAATACGAGCAGCACCATCGGTAGCAATGATAAACCGGGCATTGCCACAATGCTCCAGAAGCAACTCTCTCGGTGGTTCATCGCCATCGAGCAGCAGCAGGATATGTCTTTCAGCCTGCATTACAGCCCGATCTCAAGACTGAGATATCCGTTACGAGGAGCAGCAACGAAGAAGCCAGAGCCAGCATCGGCATAGCTGGTATAAAAAAGATTCGTCACATTATTTAACTGTGCCCGAATGCCGACATGCTCCAAGCCGATCACATCTTTCCACTGGTAGCTTGCCCCAATATCGAACACAGTATACGGATCGTTGCGATAGTCTTCAGTATTTTGAAGATCGCCATACGTAGAGCCGATCGATCTCATCGAAGCAGTAAACTCAAACGTACTAAATGGCTTGATAATAATAGACGCGCCGGCGATCATCGTCGGAAACCCGATCGGCGATTTACCAACGATGCTTAGTGGATCGACATACTGAGAATATTGCTGGATCTCGTTATGGCTGATCGTCAGATTACCCCGCAATGCAAAGGCATTGGAGTATTCGATACCAAGTTCAAGTTCAACGCCATAGTGAAGCACCTTTTCAGCATTAGAAAGAATATCCGATCCCCACTGATCTTTCTTACCCGTTTTTAATAACTCATCGGTGAACGGCAGATAATATCCCGTTACCGAAGCAAGCGCTTTAAGGTCATCATCAAGCTGAAGATTCTTCCCTCTGAATCCAACTTCGATATCCACAAGATGCTCCGGCTTCACAAGCGGACTCGAGAAATCATACGTGCTATCCGACTTCTTTGCAAAATTTGGAAGACTGATAAACTCAGCATTGTAATAATCTTTCAACCGCGGTTCACGGGAAGTGTAACTCGCATTAAGAATTCCAGAGAATGATTCTGAAAAATTAATATTCAACCCGGCTCGCGGATTGACAAAGAATAACGGCACATCAAACGCATAACTATAAAAACCTGCTTTCAGCCCTTGATTTGCAGCCGAAGCAGAATCAAAGAGCTGCGGCTTTTCATTACTAAAGTGATACGTCTGATTCAACAACTGCACACTGGCAGAAAGATTAATGTCCTTATTGATGGAATATAACTCGGAGATATATCCGGAGAAAATATCCTTACCCCCATTATACTCATAATAGTGATAATCACCCGGTAAACCTACCGGCATTTTTTCTGCCGATAGCAGTTGTCCCCAATGCAGCGACCGGTGAATTCGCACTTCGCCCCCAACAGTAAACATCCCATCCTGATGGTTATACTCAAGCCGCGGCAGCCAACCACCTTGTTTATTGCCGACGTAGCCCCGTGTTAATTCATTACCAAGCAACGTATCGACGATGCCATGGAAATTATATCGAAGGCCGTAATCGGGAGTAAGCCTGTAGAGTACACTATGAGAGATCGCGGGATTATATAAATTCGGCCACGTTCCATCATAATCAAAGTAGCCGTCCCCTTGAACATAAAAGAAAGTATTATACAATGAGAGGTTTTTGTCTAATGTTATTGAAGAAAGTAATTCATAGTGTGGCTGAACGAACTGTTCCTGCTCCTGCGGACGTCGCTCATAATAATAGTTTTCTGAGGAGTTTAATCGTCTTAAAACCGGATCAGTAAAAGCAGAGCGTTCATTATTCTTTCCGGGGTACAACCCATAATAATCCAACGCATCGTTCAACGTTCCCCCGTAAAAATTAAACTGCAGCGTAACCAATGAATCCATCCGGGCAGCAGAAAAATAATATGACATCATATCGGTAAAGTCATTATCACGATACCCGTTCGTGTGATACTGCGAAAGCCGCGTCGAAAGAATATACTTACCACCAATAAGGCCGCTCGAAGCACTGACCGCATACTTAGAGGTATTATATGCTCCACCCATCGCACTTAGCGCAAAATTTCTCTCAGGCGAAGGAAACGTCTCGACATTGATCGAGCCACCGATCGCCGGAGAACCGTAAAATGACGAACCGGCTCCGCGCTGCACCTCGATGTTCGATGCAAAGCCAGAAAGATCTGGCATATCGACCCAATAGACCGAATGATCCTCAGGATCGTTCTGCGGGACACCATTGACAAGAATGGCTTCACGACGCTGATCGAAACCACGAATATTCACATTCACATATCCGGCATCAAGTCCGTTTTGCGAATAGCTAACGACCGAAGGAAGTTGCTTCAGAAGACTCGGCAATTCTTTGAATGGCGCAGCAGCCTGAATTTCAGCACGAGGAATATTCGTAACCGGCACAGGACTCTTCCCTGCTTCTGCCGGAAAACCTGTGACTATGACCTCACCTGAAGAGATATGCTTTACCGAATCCTGCTTCGGTGAAGGTTGGGCACAAACCGAATCGGCAACTACAAAGAGAGAAAGAAAAACAACAATACGCATACTGACTTTAAAATAAAAAATCCGTTCGAACAAACCCTCTCCGAAGAAAGTAGCGTTGAAACGGAAGC
>DASTAO010000383.1:0-5653 GCA_035712525.1 Kapaibacterium sp. (SeqCode) | reverse complement strand
ATTCAAAAATTAAGTACGGTTGATATAACTCAGAATATTTAGAATTTCTTTCTTTGCTGCAGGAATGGCATCTACCTCGACGGGGACTCCGAAAATAAAAATCGTAATGACATTATTATTATAAGGATTTACATAGTCAATTGATGATGCCTCTACTTCAAAAGAAGGATAGCATAAAAAGCCGTACTTTGTATCATTCTCAGAAAAAGCACTATAGGCTATGACTTGATGTAGATCACTCCGATGGTCGTCTTTTAGTGACAAGCTATCCCCTGCATATTTATTGAGAAGATGCGATTTATATTTTGCATCTATAAAAATAAGCTTCTCCCCAACTTTCAAAATAGCATCAGGCTCCAGGTGATCTAGATTCCATGCAAATTTAGGAGAATAGCGCGCTTGAAATTTTGGGTTGGGTGTTAAATGCCCAAGACTTTCCTTAGCCGCAAGATGAAAGATATGCTGAATGAATTTTTCAAATACTACCGAAAAATCAACTCGCCATCCGATACTTTGAAGAAATTTGCTATTCAGAATTGTATTAGCACTCACTTTGCAATCTTTTACGTAAGGGAAGTCGAAAGAGTGAATGGGGATTTCAGTTGATTGTTTCGGTTGATGAAAGTATAATTTTTCTTCGAGAGAAGAAATTAATGGCGAGAACTTATTTTTTAATCGAAAGGGGGTGTTACTTGAAAGCAATTCGGTTTTACAAATATCAAATACAAACCGAATTTGTGAGTATTCAATATGGGACTCACTCAAGAGGTTCTTGTGTACTGGAAACTCTAATCGGTTTTCAACTTTATATGAAGATTGAGCATATCTATCCCAGTCAACTTGGCCCGTTGGGGTTGATAAAAACTTTCCTTCATTATTAAACTTTCTCCAACTATGGTTGGTGAGTGTTTCGAGAGTGCCTAAAAATTTAATTGCTTCAAGGTAGAACGGTGGTCTAAAATTTCTTTCGGAGGTTAATGGAGTGCCATCAAAAAAATCAAGGCTAATATTCGAATCTAAAAGATAAAGTATCTCTGAGTACTGCTCATATCTATTGCCTATGCCAAATCTTGGTGTTACAGCAAAATCTCCAATCGGTTTCCCGTTTTCTGGGGATATAAGTGGGATAGTGCCGATAAAATTATTACTAGTGAACTCCAAAAAGGAGCTTTGGTCAGCACCGAAAATTTCTCTCTTTATTCCAAGAAAATCGAAGGCATCTCTATTGATGTCTAAAAATCTCTGAAGATAGGATGATAAATATCGTTTATCAGTATTCTTAAACCACTTTTTTTGCAAGTTAAGACCGCCAAGAATCGGAGATTTGGCTAAGCAGGGCATTTCACAAAAGAGATCATAATGCATTATTCAAATATGGAGAGACCAATTCTTGACAAAAAGTAATCGTTAAATTCCTCTTTTGCATTACGCATTAATCCTTCACGTAGATACTCTTGGATCAATGGATATAATTCATATCTAACCCTTCGCTTCATTTCGGCTTCATCATTAGACATAAAGTACCCTTGCCCAGGTTGCAAAGGTAGTTCATTGCTACTTGCGTACCATTCAAAAATTGATGACATGTTATTAAAGTCATCGCTAAAGAACAACTTAGAATTAATTGCTCGTGGCTTCAACGTATACCATGCGAAACGACGCCTTAGTGCAAAGTCAACTACCGCTAAACTGCGATCAGCTGTATTCATTGTTGCTATTACATAAAAATTCTCAGGCAATTTCTGTAATGTCAATGAAGGGGTTATTGGAATATTTACATTGGAAAGATCCTGCCTATACTCAAATAAGTAAAAGGACGGCCCTAAAACATTAGATAAATTAGCTCGATTTATTTCATCTATTATTAAGATAGTTTTCTTGCCTGAATTGATGGAGTTTTGTATTGCAGATGGCAATGGACCAATTACTTCATCGTACCCAATCTCATTACCTGATACTTTTGGCCTCAGTCCATAAATAAAATCGGAATAGGAAGTTTCAGCATGAAATTGTGTAAAAAAAACATCAGCTTTGATTTTTTCGGCTACCATCTTAGCTAATCTAGTTTTCCCGCTTCCAGGTGGCCCTTGCAATACTATGTATTTTCTTTCTTCAAGCAGCTGAAGGATGGCAACTTCCTCATCAGTAATTGAATCCTTCATAAAGGGTTTTATTGAGTCATCAATAGCTTTGCGCTGCGATTTATTAGACGGCCAATTCCTAATTTTTGCATATCCTGCCACGAATGCAGAAATAATACTTCTGCCTTTCGAAGATTCAGGGTCATCCACAATCTGACATACGGGTAAGACCTTCGTATAAGTCTGTATGCTCGATTTAAGGTGCTGAAGTTTTTCGCTTTGTGTAATTGATTTGGGTAATGATGTTTCTATATCAGAAAAATTACTTTTGCAATATCCTTCTTCATCTATAAATCTACTGAAGAGCCTACGTACGCCTGGAAAAGAAGCTAGCTCAAAATCATTTTTAAAACCCATTGAGCCAATTCCTAAACAAACTAGCCAAGCTTTATCATCGGCACTTGGGAAAATCGTTAAGGAGAAATCATGAAACGGTCCCGAGATATCCTCAGCCGGATGAATAAATCCGAAATATGCTCCATTGTCTTCTAGAGCTTCGGCTCCAGTATTGTTTCTTTCAACATAGGGCTTGTTATATTCCACCGAAGTCTTTGCCCCAAATCTTTCAGCTTCATCTTTGATAAATTGTCTTATAGACTTTATGGCGTCTAAACTCATAACTATCTAAAGGGTTAGCGGTTGAAATCAGGAGTACCAAAAAATTTGCTTATTGAAATTCCGAGGGCTTTACAAATCTTTTGGATATTAACAATTGAAATATTTCGCTTGCCATTTTCCACACTTGTTATATAGGTGCGATCGAGCTCAGCTAAATGCCCTAATGCCTCTTGAGAAATACCTTTTGTATTCCGAATTTGACGTATCCGGCTCCCGACAAAAATCTTAATATCCACGAACCAAATCTACGTATTTGTTGTAAATAAGTCAACGGACTTTAAGTCACATAATTTTGATTTATGCTAGAGGACTACATTTTTACCATTAGTGTCGAATGGGTTCAGCAAGAAGCCGAGCAACGTATTAATAGGCGTTTAACAGACGATGAGCTTTCCTCAGTAAGGAAGGGTATTGAATCGGGTTTGCTTTTTGATATTGATACCGTTTTCACTGCAGCTATAGATAACGCAGTTTCATAACCTCACCCCAACCCTCTCCTTCAAAAGGAGAGGGAGTTTTTTCCTCCCCGCAACCCCTCGGAACGGGTAACTGTTAATACTACATAGAGGCTTGGTGCCCCTATTATTGCTTATGGAAGAGAAAAAGACCCGACGTCCTGCGAAAAATCGTCAAATGCCGCTTGGAAACGATTCCGGTTCCGGCGAGCCGCCCGTGCCACATTGCTCCTTTTGCCTGCGGCCGGCTACCGAGGTGACGACGCTTATTAGTGCGCCCTATGGCGATGCTTTTATTTGTGACATCTGCTCGGCCAATAACGTCGAATTGCTTCGGGCTCATTTGCCGCAGTTCACGCCGCGGGCCAACGTCCGCAAGGCCGGCATCAAGCATGTTACTCCGCGCTCGATCAAGAAATCGCTCGATGAATATGTGATCGGCCAGGAGGAAGCGAAGAAGGTGCTATCGGTCGCGGTCTATAATCATTTTAAACGTATCGAATCGGAGACGATCCTCGGCGTTGAGGGCTTCGAAGATACCGAGATCGAAAAAGCGAATATCCTCCTGATGGGCCCGACGGGTACGGGCAAAACCTTGCTGGCCAGAACGCTCGCAAAAATTCTCGATGTGCCGTTCGCCGTTGCCGATGCGACTACACTAACCGAAGCAGGCTATGTCGGCGACGATGTGGAGTCGATCCTTTCCTCGCTCCTGCAAGCGGCCGATTACGATGTGACGAAAGCCGAACGCGGCATCGTCTATCTCGATGAAGTCGATAAAATTTCCCGCCGCTCCGATAGCGCTTCGATCACCCGCGATGTTTCCGGCGAGGGTGTGCAGCAGGGATTATTGAAACTTTTGGAAGGTACGGTAGCCGGTGTTCCGCCTAAAGGTGGTCGCAAGCATCCGGAGCAGCCGCTGATCTATATTAATACAAAGCACATCCTCTTCATTGCCGGCGGTGCGTTCGATGGATTAGAAAAGATCATTCTCAAACGCCTGCATCAAAGCCCGATCGGTTTCGGCGCGCAATTCCCGGAGAAGACGGAAGAAAAAACGCTAAACATTTTCCAATTCGCCGAGCAGGATGATTTATTGAAATTCGGTTTTATCCCCGAACTCATCGGCCGCTTGCCGGTGCTTGCCGCACTGAATGCACTCTCGCGCCAAGCGTTAATGCAGATCCTCACCGAGCCGAAGAATGCGCTCGTCAAGCAATACCGCAAACTCTTCGCGATGGAAGGCGTCGAGTTAGAATTCAGCCAAAGCTCACTCGATGCGATCATCGACGAAGCCCAGCGCAGAGGCACGGGGGCGAGAGCACTCCGCTCGATTATGGAAAAAGTCCTGACCGAGCTAATGTTCTCCATGCCGGATGATGCAAAGTTGAGTAAGGTGATCGTAACGAGAGAATCGGTAGAAGGGACGGATGAGCCGATCATTGAGAGGGCAGAGGAGCGGGCAGCGGCGTAAGAGATGAAACTACCAAGCGATGCTGATATTTCGGAGAACAAGATACGCGAGTATCTTTTAGTAAGGCAGCCTCGAAATGATAAATCGTTATTCCTTGAAAGCGCGGGCTATTCAAGATCAAACTGGGAACAGCTTTCAGAAGATATACGGTTACAACTTTTACCGAACAACGATGCCACACTTCAAGAATCGGACTTCTTATGGTGATATTTATTCGATTTCAGGTATATTGCAGGGGCCGAACGGCAAACAACTTTCAATAAAAAGCATTTGGGTAAGGGATGGATCGTCTGGTGAATATCGTTTTGTAACGTTAATTCCAGAAAGGAAAAGTAAACGATGAAATATGAACTCTTTCAACAAGTTTCGCTCGTAGAAGATGTTCCGAAGCACAATCTTAAAGTTGGGGATATCGGTACGATCGTCGATCATTTTGCTAAAGGGGAGAACCCGGAAGAAGGGTATGCACTAGAGTTCTTTAACGCTCTTGGTGATACTATTGGAGTTGTCATTTTGCCGGAATCCAATATATCGCCGTTTACCGAAGATGAAATATTAGCGGTACGGCATCGCATTGCTGCTTAAACTCATTTGTAATTGATTTGAGTGCAATAGCCTCAATGAGACACATTCTACTAGTCTACGCACTATTTCTTTCATCAACAGTTCTCGCCCAACAAGCAACACACGAGGATTCTGTTTCTTTCAATCGCCTCGTAAAAAAACTTCGTCCGCTTTCACAAAAGTTGGCGGTATTCCAGTGGTTCTCAGAAGACACCGCCGACGATCCTGAAAAACGATTCGATAAATTGGAGCATGCCTTTTATCCTTCGTTAGAAAAGTTGCTTGCTAATCCGTTATCATTTAACTTCTCATTCAAAGGTTTTGGTAATGTACTGGTTGATAAAAGTCCGGATGGAAAACTGCATGTCATTAATGCAGGGTATGCAACCGGAGGAACAAGC
>DASTAO010000382.1:0-2765 GCA_035712525.1 Kapaibacterium sp. (SeqCode) | reverse complement strand
AAATCACTATAAGTAAGCTGTGTCGTAAACTCAAGGCCACGACTTATGGTCGGTCCGGTTACATTTTCAAGGATGACAATGCCGTTATCGATCGAATCCTCATTCACTGATAACGCATGATCGAGCTTTGTCATAAAGAGTGCAGTGTTGATCGATAGACCGAGCGAATTATTGATCAGCGTTTTCCAATTCACATCATAAGAAACACTCGTCGCTCGTTCGGCAATGAGTGTACTAAATCCGCGAATGTCTTTATAACCGGTCTCTTCCGCTTCTTCGACAAAGATCGTCGGTGCTTTGAAACTGGTGCCACTACTAAGCCGCATCGTTAGCTCAGGTACAGGCTTATAAAAGAATGATAAACGCGGAGTAACGAATGATCCCAACTCGCTATGAAAATCACCCCGAACTCCGGCCAGTATTTTAAACTGCTCCGAAAGTGCCCATTCGTCCTGGGCGAGTAGCGATGGAATGGTATAGGAATAGTCGAGTGAAGCCGTTGTTCGCTCGGTCTTATCATCGAACCGATTGCTCTTAAATCCAGCACCGAATAGTAACGAATGTTCGGGTTCATCGAGAGTAAATTGGACATCGGCAATAAAGTCATTCTGCGAACCATCGAACGGGACAGCCCCATATTGCGCTTCACGATTCAGAGACATATCTCCAACATTGACTGTCAACGCAGAATGCTCACCCGAGCGCCAATTCGCAGTAGTGATATAATAATACCTATTCGTTGTATTCTTCTCGATATACGGAGCAGCTTTTCCGATCGCACTATCCTGAGCATCCACCACTCCACCACGCCTTACTTCATAAACATAGCCTCCACTTACTTTAAGCTGAAACCGTTCGGAGAGATCAAGGGCAAGTTGCGGAGCAATGTTAATGCGGTCGTATGCAGCAAGATCGCTCATATTGTCATGATTAACATCATGCAATGCCTGCCGGTTATAACTGGCAAAGACACTACCGCGAATAGACTCGTTATCTTCCGGTGCCGTACCATTAGTATAATAAGCCGCGATATCCTGTGCCCCTTCGGTACTCGCATTGACAAGCGCCGAGAAACTCTCATTCTCTCTCGGTTCTTTCGTGAGAAAATTCACCACACCGCCAATAGCATCGGCTCCGTAAAGCACTGAGCTTGCGCCTTTAATTATTTCCACCTGCCGAATATTAAGCGGGGGAAATTGAGTGATCGAAAAACCGGAAGATAATCCGCCAAGATTCGGAATACCATCGGTAAGGATCTGAGTATATCGTCCGGGCAACCCCCAGATACGGAGATTGCTGCTGTTGCTGGTCGCCGAAGTGGTTTGCACTCGAAGCCCGGGTGTTTCGCTCAGCAGCATTGAAACATTCGCCGCTCGCATCATGATCTTCTCCTCAACTTCCTCTATTGGTATCGCCTCAACGCGAACCGGTACATCGGCGATAGTTCGAAGTGTTCGTGTCCCAGTGATCACGACTTCCTCACCCTCAAGTTCTTCGGCTTCGAGTTCGACCGAAACGACAGCAGTATCGAGTTCGTGAAAGCCTACTGTGATCTCAAGCGGTTTATATCCAAGATAGGTGAATCGAAGAACGCACGAATCGCCCGTGACCTGCTTGATGATATACCGTCCGGCAGTATCAGTCTTTGCCCCAAGTGAACTCGATGCAACTCGAACGATTGCACCGATCAGTGGTTGATGCGTGGTAGCATCCGTCACCTCGCCGCTAATGATATGCTGCGCAAACGAAGTCGATGCAATAAAAAACAAAATGAAAATAAAAATCTTTTGCATAATACATAAAATAAATGAAGGGGCACTTTATCGTGCACCAAAAAAAGAAAATAATAAGATGGAAGATTAGCTAAACAGCGGAGGCCGAAACGGAGGGTCGGTAGGAGCAGAAAGAAGATCGGATGTTGGATGAACTGTTAAGACGGAGGATTCACTTAAATAGGGAATGGGCAACAAAGCAGTCTCAATAGCCGGAGTATGGCAAACGCAGCTCAGGCAATCGCAAGCGTCCGCATGATGCTCACCGGTGGTTGCATCATGGTGCTGTTCGCCGCTGCAGTTATCTAAGAGCAATTCGCAATTGATAAGCGAACCGCCATAACCGATAAGGGCCAGCGATTGAAGCAGAAGCACGATATAGAGTCGGATTGACTTCACTGGCTAAGATAACAATCTTCGAAGAGGCAGAGTTAGATAAAAAAATGTGTCATTCTTCGCTGCGCTCAGAATGACACATTTACTGCTTCCGAAGTCTTAGGCTATTGCCGATCACACTAACATCGCTAAATGCCATCGCCAAACTACTGATCATCGGGCTAAGCATAATTCCAAAAGCCGGAAAGAGTACCCCGGCAGCGATCGGAATGCCAATCGAATTATAAAGAAAACTTGCGAAGAGATTTTGCTTGATAACTTTCATCGTTCGATGCGAGAGCTTGATCGCATCGACAACAGTCCGAAGATCATCACGAAGTAATGTGATATCGGCAGCTTCGATCGCAACATCCGTACCGCTGCCGATCGCAAAACTGACGCTTGACTGTGCCAATGCTGGTGCATCATTGATACCATCGCCAACCATGGCAACGATCTTCCCTTCCTGCTGTAACTGCCGAACCTTCTCGCTCTTTTGATAAGGAAGCACGTTCGCCATCACCTTATCGATACCGGCTTCACGAGCGATCTCATTCGCAGCGGCTTCACTATCACCGGTCATCATGATAACCGTAAGCCCAAGCGCTTTCAGATCGG
>DASTAO010000381.1:0-2840 GCA_035712525.1 Kapaibacterium sp. (SeqCode) | reverse complement strand
AGTAAGAATTGCAGCCTTTCCCCAATAATTCGACGGTGGAACAGCATTAAGGCGTTTACTAACCGCAGCGGCTCCGATCATTGTCAGGAGGTCCTTCCCGAGGATAATAACTACGAGCCATAATGGCACGAGTCCCTTACTCACCATTACGATCACGAGCCCCGCAACATAGAGCTTATCGGCAAGCGGATCGATGATCTTCCCTGCCTCGCTTATTGTGTTCGTCTTTCGGGCAACATAGCCATCGGCTATGTCAGTCAGATAGGCAAAAAACATTAGACCTGCTGCCGCAGTTAATGAATTGGCAAGCAGTAGCATAACCGTCGGAACGACGAGCAGGACTCTAAAGAAACTGATACAATTCGATAAGGTGAATATCTTATCGGATTCGTGATGTGGAGTGGTATCCATCATCAGAAGGATTTATGCAGCTTTTGCCTGGATTCCGGCTGGGTAGCTTTCAGGATAGATCAGGCAACGCACCGGATGATTTTCACCTGTTTCAGCAAGTGCCGGATGAATGGTCTTGCAATCGGCAAATACTTTCGGGCAGCGAGGATGGAAGTAGCAACCTGTCGGTGCATTTGCCGGGCTCGGAACGTCACCGGTCAACATGATACGGTCGCGCTTTAATCTCGGGTTAGCGATCGGTACTGCCGAAAGCAATGCCTCGGTATAAGGAGCCTTCGGAGTATCATAGAGAACTTCATAATCAGCCGTCTCGACGATCTCACCAAGATACATAACTGCAACGCGATTTGAGATGTGCTTTACAACCGAAAGATCGTGGGCAATGAAAAGATAGGTAAGCCCAAGAGTCTCCTGTAAATCCATCAGCAAATTCAAGACCTGAGACTGGATCGATACATCAAGAGCACTGACCGGTTCATCGCAAACAATGAACTTTGGCTCGACCGAGAGCGCACGAGCTATACCGATACGCTGACGCTGACCACCCGAAAATTCGTGGGGATATCTTCTTGCATGCAAAGGGTTTAAGCCGACCACCTTAAGAAGCTCTTCAACGCGGTCTTTGATCTCAGCATCGGTTTTGCGAAGCTTATGAACCTTCAAAATTTCGGTCAGCATCCCACCGACGGTGATTCTTGGATTAAGCGAGGAATACGGATCCTGAAAGATAATCTGCATCTCACGGCGCATATCGCGAAGACGCGAAGCACTCATAGTCGTGACTTCTTCTCCCTCGAATTTAACGGATCCTGCAGTCGGTTCGATCAACCGAAGAATGCAACGGCCAGTAGTGGTTTTACCACAACCCGATTCACCTACAAGACCAAGGGTCTCACCTCGTTTGATGGTGAATGACACGTCATCGACGGCCTTGACATTTCCAACGGTCTGAGAGAATACCCCTTTTTTGATGGGAAAATACTTTTTAAGCCCTTTTACTTCGAGAAGAATATCTGACATTGTTCGAGGTGATAGCCGGTTGCTATTTATGAAAGGTGTAATTTACGAAATATTTGTGAAATGCAGCACTGAAACGCAAGATCACACCGCTATTGCAACAGCTGCAATAGCTGCTGTTTCTGCCCGGAGCCTTCGTGAGCCGAGCGAAGCAATCATCGCCTGATAGTTCGATCGAGCAAGAGAAACTTCTGCTTCACTAAAGCCACCCTCAGGCCCGATAACCAACGCTATTTGCCGCCCTTTTGTCTCATCAAGCGCTCTGCGAAGCGAATTATTGACACTGGCCCCTTCGTGCAATAATATGATCTCATTGCCTTCGTCGGCTGCCTGCTTTAGGCTTTCTTCGAAGCTTACAGCATCAGAAAGCTTCGGTTTCCTGGCACGATGCGCTTGCTTGCAGGCCGAGCAAAGGATCTTCTCCAATCGCTCGGTTTTAAGATTAACCCGTTCTACTCGTTCACTTATGATCGGCACCAGAGAAATGATACCGAGTTCAGTACACCGCTCGGCGATCTCCTCGAATTTTGAAGGCTGATTCAAAATGCCCTGGATCAAGCGAAGCTTAATCGGTGGTTCATGAAAATCTGGAAGCTGTTGGTCGATCTTGCACTCGACACTATATTCACCTTTGGAAATCTCGGTGATAGATTCGATCGTTGCTCGATAGCAATTCCCCTGAAGATCGGTGGCAAGGATAGTCTCCCCTACCTTCATCCGGAGCGAACGGGCAGCATGATGCGCCTCATCGGCTTGGAGAATTAATTGATCGCCAAACACATCTGTCGGCTCAACAATAAAGCATTCCATTAGCGCTGCGAACGTTGTTGGGCTGTATAGATGCCATAGTCCACAGCAAGGCAGGCATCTTCAACATAGAACACTCCATGCTCTTCGCAAAGGCGTTCGCTTTCAGCACTTCTAAGGTCTTGCTGAAGCCAGATACACATTGGTAACGGCTTTCTCGTCAGCGAATCCTTTACAATCTCAAGAATGAATTCTTCACGGCGAAAAATATCGACGATATCTACTTCAATAGACTGCGGAATAGATGAGACCAATGGATAGGATTTTAGCCCCTCCCATTCGCTGAGTAACGGATTAACTGGAATGATGGTATATCCATTTCTGAGCATCCGCATTGCAACTGAATAACTCGAGCGCATCGGATCGGAGCTCAGACCGACTACTGCAATTGTTTTAGATGCTTCAAAAAGCTCTGGAATGGTCACACGTTACTCGGGATGACTTTGCGCTCGCCGTTCTTATGCTGCAACTGTTTATAAGGCTCGACAAGCAACGGACGGTCCATTGCATCGGAGACCCTAATGAGTTCGCCCATCATCTCTTCGAACATCTCGAAGGTCAGTGCCTGCGCTCCGTCACTAAGCGAACGGATAGGATCGTGATGA
>DASTAO010000380.1:0-2722 GCA_035712525.1 Kapaibacterium sp. (SeqCode) | reverse complement strand
CGGAGGGTATCGCAGCCTCGGTTGGTGAGGGTAATAATTGAGTCGATAGGATGGGTACAATTAGAGACGACACCAAATTGAATATCTTTCTGAGATGGTGAAAGCAAAATAGCACCGGGGAGAACTGTGCCTTTGATATAGATGGTATCATTGCCGGTCGTTGTCTCGATGATTACTCTTCCGTGTTTTATACCTATCGTCTTCGGTAGAAACTGGATCGTGAATAGCTTGGAGGGATCGGCAGCACCAAGGGTAAACGATGAAACCGGGACAAAGCTGAACTCTCCGACAGAACTGGCGTCGGGTTCGAAATACATACCGGTTACTTTAACAGCTTCGCAGCCATGCGCCGATAGATAGAAAAAATTACTATCGAGATGAAGTTGGCACATTACCTGCGAGCCAAGGTCAAGAGTATCCGTTGGAGCAGTGCTTAATGAACCAGGATTCGGCTTCACTACCAATACCAGCTGTAGTGCGGTATCCTCGAGTACCCAATCGTCGCGTTGGACGCGGGTGTGAATCTTAATATGATAAGTCCCTGATGTTGGTGGGAAAAACGATACCTGAGCTGTATCAGGTCTGCCATCCATCAGGACATGTCCCTTGCGATAAGAAATAGTATACTCTGAAATGCCTTCTACACTCAGTGAGTCCATTAATACATAATCGCAAGCGCGGAAGCCATAATTTAGCTGCACCAATGCCGTATCACAAGCCGATGTGTAAATTGTATCGGAAGAGATTCCGGTACCGAGCATTTCGATCTCCATATCGGCTGTAGCGGGACGCAGGAGTGATGAGTCGGTGAATTTCCAAAGACCACCATGACCGTCACCTTCATACAAGATTGCTCCTCGGGCCACAGCTGATATATATATTGAATTATAATTAGCAGGCCCCCCTATATTTTTCCAGGTATTACCAAGATCGGTACTTTGAAATGTTGGGAATGTAGTAAGATCACCTGGTGGATGTTTAAAAGTGCCTTGAACGTACACAACGCATCCGCTGCCAGTGATCCCACCGGACAGGTAAAGAGGTTCAAAATTTGGATTTTGTGTACTTAGGACTGTTTGCCAAGTTTTTCCTGCATTTGTCGTTCTTTCGACTGTTGATGAATCTGGCCGACCATTACTGTGCTGATCATGCCTTGTAACTAATGGAACAGCCGTCGCTCTGAAATAGGTATGAGTATATGGCTTACTGTATAAAAAGTGGGAGTCGTCTCCTTCAGCCCCTACATTCCATGACTCACCATAATTAGTTGTGAATAAAGTACCATGATCGCCTCCAAGCGGGTCTCCACAAAAAGCTATACTATTATCCTTATTACCTGCTACGGCAAGAACCCCATCACGGAAATCTTTTTGGGGAAGCACATTGAACGTTTTACCACCATCATAGCTAAACCTTCCTCCACCTAAATATACACTATCCCCCTTAACATATAGTTGGTCCGAACGTCCATTAAAATTCGAAACAATATTCCAGGTTTTGCCACTATCTTCCGACAAATATAAAAGAAACTGGCTGCCATCGGTAATACAATACAATTTTGATGGGGTTAACCATTGTAAATCATTGACAGGGTTTCCAAAATTTCCTACAGCCTGTATCCAAGTATTTCCCCCATCTGTGGTTCTAAAACCGGGAAATATACCACCAGCATAAGGTAATGCAAATCCGTATTGCTCATTCAAGAAACGGGTCTGAAATGAAGCGCCAAAATCGTGTTGATTAGATTTAATAAGCGTCCAGTTAGTTTGGGCATAGGAAGAAGCGCCGCTCAGGAGCAGTAATATAGTAAGGACGATCCCGGGTCTTCTCATTGTGACTGTATGATAGTTAAATGACAATTACTTTCAGTGTACAGTTTCTTGAATAGTGCCCAATAAATCGCACCTTTATTTTCAAAAGCCTCTTGCATTTTTCGATTTTATTTCGTATATTTGTAGGTGAGTTAATGGGCACCAATTTTGAAACAGGAGAAAGGCTAAGGGATGAAGGATAAAAACTATGACGCTACATTTGATATGAAAAAACTCTTCGCAAAGAGGTAGAATTTGCGGGGTGTGCACAATTATAATGTTGAATTATTAAGGGGTTGCAGACCATATTTTTTTATGTTGTTGAGGTTGGGCACCTCTTTCGAAAGCTCGAAGATTTGAAGAATCGAAGGTTCGAAGGAGGTAGTGGGGCAATCGGTGATGTAACGCAGCCAAATTATTCCGTATAATCTACTGTTATCATTGCTCTCTAAACTAAACCTACCGAATTTTAGGAAAAATTATGGCACAAAGTCTGACGCAAAAGATCTTATCGGCTCACATCACTTCACATGATACTCTTCCGGCACCCGGCGAGGAAATAGGGTTACGTATCGATCAAACCCTGACGCAGGATGCTACCGGAACAATGGCGTACCTTCAGTTCGAGTCGATGGGGCTTGATTCGATCAAGACTAAGGTATCGGTCAGCTATGTCGATCATAACATGCTTCAGACCGGTTTCGAGAATGCCGACGATCATCGCTACCTTCAGTCGGTTGCCAATAAGTACGGTCTGTACTTCTCGCGTCCTGGTAACGGCATTTGCCATCAGGTGCATCGCGAGCGTTTTTCCGTACCGGGCGATACGCTGCTCGGCTCTGATTCGCATACACCGACTTGCGGTGGTGTTGGAATGATCGCAATGGGTGCCGGTGGTCTTGATATTGCGA
>DASTAO010000379.1:0-2622 GCA_035712525.1 Kapaibacterium sp. (SeqCode) | reverse complement strand
TCCCCACACTTTCTTCGCGCTATATCTTACAGCGGTATCATGTTGTAGTATGTATGCAGGGCTAAGCGACTCTGGTGATATTGATGGGATATAATTATCACCTCCATTACCGCTACTGAGAGTATCGCCGTTCTTATTAAGAAATATCCATCCAGTGCAACATCTAAAGGCACTAATATAACGACCATATAAATTAATAGTATGGCATGTCGTTAATAGTATTCTTCCATCGAGCGACATCAGAGCTTTCATATCGCCTTGAGGTATCCAGACAAATCCCTCCCGGAATCGCGGCCAATGGGCATAAGGAATATCGATATAGGTATCTTTATGTATTAGACTATCTCGGAGGAAAAAGAGCTTGGCGGACGAATCGTAATTAATGGTGTATTGCAGATAGTGATCTGTAATGGCGAATTTTGATGGAATCCTGCCTGGTCGTGTGCACACCTGTGCGTCAGCAATTGCCGCTAAGAGAATTAAAAACAAGAAGATACGAACAACCATACTGTAAAAACGACCGGAGGCCTCCAAAGTTACGCCATCAATAATTTTTCAAATAGTGTATTTTTAGTGAGGTTACTTTTTGAGAAATCCTTGTATGTTTGTACTGCCATTATCATTCAAGTGATTCATCGCATTCTGATAACTGATGTGGCCGTATTAACTTATCAACTAATTGCAACTATGGACAATCAAGGAGTCGTCCTTGTGAGCTTGTTAAACATGATTCACGAGGCAAATTCAGTCGTAACATCGAAATATCCGGGGGCAACGTGCATTCAGGTATCGGGGCTCGGAACACTCGAGACCATCCCCTATGATTACCGATTCACCTTCGGTGCTGCTTCTTCAATGGAAGGCTATACCATCGATGGCCATGAAGATAAAAACAGCGGAAAGATAACCTTTTCAGCGATAACCGTTGGTAAAAAGATACTTGGGGTTACCGGAGATTTGATGACCTGTACGGTCGATATTTATCCGGCAATGAAAGATATCAGGAGTGCAGGATACGAAGATCCGATATTCTTTTGCGGACTCTTTCAGGCTGTGGTACCAGGCATAACACAGCCTTGGTATTGCTTTACACCGAACAACTGTGTGCCATCGACAAGTGATAATTATATCTTCGTCAATGCCATCACAGGGCAGGTGAAGCTGTTCCCGAAGGATCAACAATATAAATAGTGGGTAGCCTTATCGCCCGTCTTTAATATTACGCATTTCCTGCATGACGGCATCGACTTCGTCGAGCGTATTATAAAAATGCGGGGCAATGCGTGAGCCGAAGGGCGGGCGGTAATCAACGATAAAGCGCCGACGGATGAGTTCGTCGTTGATCTCCTTTGTGCTAAGTTTGCCTTGCGTAACGCCATTTGCATCGACCGTGACATGGCCACCAAGCTTTGAGGCTTCTCGCGGACTATTTGCCTTAAATCCATACTCGTCACATTTTTCAAAAATGCGTTGAGTCATTCCGAGTGATTTTTTTCTGATCGCATCGACGCCGATCTCGCCGATCATTTCTAATGCAGGTATCGCTGTATACAGGCAGGGGACTTGAATGCTCGAGGTCAGGAAGCGATGCATACCTACATCGAAATTCACATCGGGCATGATAAAATCGAATGGCTCTTTATCACCAAGCCAGCCGCGGATCGCCGGCTCGAAGCGTTTGTGATGATCGCGACGAACATACATGAATGCAGCACCCGGTCCGCCACAAAGCCATTTCAATACTCCTGCTGCAAGAATATCAACATTCAATACTTTTACGTCGATCGGCACAACACCTGCTGCCTGATAGGAATCAACCATGACTAAAGCACCAACCGAATGGGCTTTATCAATGATCGTCTTAATATCCTGTAACGCACCACTGCGGAAATAGACGTGGCTGATCGGGACGATCAATGTTTCTTCGTCGATGGCATTGCAGATCTTTTGTGTATCGACGAAAATGCCATCGTCGCTTTTTACCAGATGAACTTTCGCACCGTATTTCTGCCAACCGTGCCATAGATAACTAATAGTCGGGAAGTGCAGATCGGTATAAACAACTTTATTTCGCTTACCTGAAAAATCAAGGCAACTCGCAATGAGTGCACTGCCAACCGTAAGATTATGGATGAGGGTAACGTCTTCGGCATCGGCACCGATGATCTTTGCAAACATCCCACTTACGGTATCTACTAACGGAAACCAGGAATGCCAGGCTTCGACGCCTTCGGTCTGCCATTCATGAGTATAATGTATAAGCTGACCTTCGACCTGCTTCGGCATGGCGCCAAGCGAGTTTGAGATCATATAGCATGAGGTATCGAGGATCGGAAAATTCGAGCGGTATTTTTTTGCGAGTTCGTCCATAATTGGAGATAGAAACGACAAAGTTACGATGAATATCACTCGAAAAAAAGAAGGAAGCATGATCCACCCCATCATGCTTCCTTGAAATAATCCAAAAAAACTGAAACCCTATCCAGAATTTTCGGACTGTTGCTCCATCGGAGTAAATATTCCACCGATGAAATATCCTAGTATTGCACCATAAACGACCATGAACGGACCATCCGAGGCCAAAGCACAAGTACCGGTAGCACAACCGATGTATTGGTAATA
>DASTAO010000378.1:0-5407 GCA_035712525.1 Kapaibacterium sp. (SeqCode) | reverse complement strand
GAGGCAATTTCAACATTGCACTTCATGACGAACAAAGCCTCGCTCGTTGCCGAGCAGACGCTTCGTAGCGCGATCGCAAATTTTCAATTGAAGGATGAAAATCGTGGCATCGACGTAGAGGATCTCTTCGTTGCCAAATGTTTCTCCGATGGCGGCCCGATGCTCAAGCGAGTATTACCGGCACCGCAGGGAAGAGCGTTTCGCGTTCGCAAACGTTCGAACCACTTAACGATTGTTGTGGCTAACAAGCCAAAGAAACGCGAGCCGATCGCTCCGGTTGCTCCTGCCGCAGAGGCAGCTCCGAAGAAACGGACTCGTAAAGCAAAAGCAACTGCATGACCGTACTAATCAATCTTCACTTAATCATCAAGCGCTTTGGGACAAAAAACTAACCCCGTCGGATTTCGCCTCGCCGTGACGCGCCCATGGGATGCGCGCTGGTATGACGATAAAAACTTCGCGCAGAAGCTCGAAGAAGATAATCTTATCCGCTCTTACGTAAAAGAGCGTTTACGCCGAGCCGGTATTTCGAAGTTAACGATCGATCGTACCACCAAGCGTGTAGTGCTGACGATCCACACTTCACGTCCCGGTGTCGTCATCGGAAAGAGCGGCAAAGAGATCGCTCAGCTTGAAGAAGAATTGAAGAATGTTACTTCGGGTAAGGAAGTCAAGATCCTTATCAGCGAAGTAAAGCGTCCGGAGATCGATGCTCAGCTCATCGCCGACCAGATCGCTCAGCAGCTCATTGGCCGTGTTGCGTTCCGTCGTGCCATGAAGATGGCTGTTTCAACGGCAATGCGTTCGGGTGCTGAAGGAATTCGTGTGAAGTGTTCAGGCCGTTTGGGCGGCGCTGAAATTGCCCGTACCGAACAGTATAAAGACGGACGTATTCCGCTTCATACCCTTCGTGCCGATATCGATTTTGCAAAGGGTACCGCTCAGACCGTTTACGGTGCGATCGGTATCAAGGTTTGGGTTTGCCGTGGTGATATCACGGGTGAAACCCCGCTTCAGGCTGCAGCTCAGATCGCCGTTTATGGTGCTGAAGAGCGTGACCGTCGCCCGATCGTTTCTGCTGCCGGTGGTGAACGCCGTCGCCGCAGAGGTGGCCGCGGACGCGGAGAAGGTGGCCGTCGTGAAGGCGGACGTCGCGAAGGCGGCGAGCGTGGTGGAGAAAAATCATCAGCTGAATAATTTTAGGAAAGTTAAGTAGCAATGCTGTTACCGAAAAGAGTAAAATATCGCAAGCGCCAAAAGGGCAGAGTTCGTGGCAAAGCAACTCGCGGCGCCCAGGTTGCCTTTGGCAGCTTCGGCTTGAAATGCCTCGAGACCGGCTGGATCACCAGCCGCCAGATCGAAGCGGTTCGTGTTACGCTTTCGCGTACCATGAAGCGTGACGGTAAGATCTGGATCCGCATTTTCCCGGATAAGCCGATCACCAAAAAGCCGGCTGAAACTCGTATGGGTTCCGGTAAAGGTACTCCGGAATATTGGGTAGCGGTTGTAAAGCCGGGTACGGTTATGTTCGAAGTCGGCGGTATTTCGCGAGCGATCGCTGAAGAAGCACTTCGCCTTTCTTCACACAAATTGCCGGTCATGACCAAAATGGTCACTCGTCCGGACTACGTAGAATAAGGAGTTTTAGCATGAAAGCAACTAAAACAGTAGAACTTCGCGGCCGCGATACGGCAGACTTGAAACGGCAGATCGCTGAGAACGAGTCACGCCTCGTAGCCTTGAATTTCCAGAAAGTCACCGGGCATCTCGATAACAATGCGCAGATCACCACCTTGCGCCGTGATATCGCCCGCATCAATACCATTTTGCACGAACGCGCAAGCGCTAACTAAGAAGTATGGCAGAGAATGAAACAGTAGTATCGACCGAAGCTTCAACTGCTTCCCGCGGACGCCGTAAAGAACGTATCGGCAAAGTGACAAGCGATAAGATGCAGAAGACGGTTGTCGTTGAGAACGTCCGTCAGGTTGCTCACGCAAAGTACAAAAAGTACTTCAAGAAAACAACGAAGTTTGTCGCCCATAGCGAGAACAACGATGCAAAGATCGGTGATACCGTTCGCATCATGGAGACCCGCCCGCTTTCGAAAACAAAGCGTTGGCGCGTAGTAGAAATTCTCGAACGAGCAAAATAATTTTTAGCAGAAAGATACAACGATGATTCAGGAAGAATCGAATCTTCAGGTAGCAGATAACTCGGGCGCGAAACGCGTTCGCTGCATTCGCATTCTCGGTGGCCATGACCGCCGCTATGCCGGTGTTGGCGATGTGATCGTTGTCAGCGTGAAATCAGCTATTCCGAACGGACAGGTAAAGAAGGGCGAAGTTTCGAAAGCCGTAATCGTCCGTACCAAAAAAGAATCGCGCCGTACCGATGGCAGCTACATTCGTTTCGACGAGAATGCTGTCGTGCTCCTGAACAACCAGGGCGAACCGCGCGGAACTCGTATCTTCGGACCGGTTGCCCGTGAACTTCGCGAGCGCCAGTATATGAAGATCGTTTCACTGGCACCGGAAGTAATCTAAGTAAAGGAACAACGATGCGTATTAAGAAAAACGATTTGGTAGAAGTGATCACCGGACGCAACCGCGGCAAACGTGGGAAAGTTGTTCGCGTCTTTGCTGACAAGGATAAAGTGCTTGTTGAAGGTGTGAATATCCTGAAGCGTCACGAACGTCCTAATCAGACGAACCAGCAGGGTGGCATTACCGAGAAAGAGCATCCGATCCACGTATCGAATGTAATGCTCGTCGATCCGAAATCAGGCAAGACAACCCGTATCGGCAGCCGTGTCGGTGAAGGCCAAAACGGAAAGAAAACCTATGAGCGCGTTGCGAAGCGTTCGGGTGATGTGATCGCATAACAATTTTATAGCGACGGCAACTATCGTCGCGAATGAAAGAGACTAATGGCAAAAGCTAAAGATACAAAACCGAAAAAATCCGAATCCTCGGCTCCTTCGCACCCGAAGGATGCTGAAGTCGCTGCAGTGCCGGCCCGGATGTTCGAGAAGTTTAACAAGGAAGTCATCCCGGCGATGATGAAGCGCTTCAATTACTCGAACATCAATCAGGTCCCGCACCTGACGAAGATTTCGGTAAATGTCGGTGTCGGCGAAGCCGCTTCCGATGCGAAGCAACTTGAAGCAGCTGTTCGCGATATCGAGCAGATCCTCGGACAGAAATCAGCGGTAACGAAATCGAAAAAATCCATTTCGAATTTCAAGCTTCGTGAAGGACAGTCGATCGGTTGTAAGGTTACCCTTCGCCGCGAGCGCATGTATGAGTTCTTCGATCGTCTGGTAACTCTTGCTATCCCACGTATCCGCGATTTCCGCGGGGTGCCGGACAAGTCGTTCGATGGCCGCGGCAACTATACGCTCGGCATCAAAGAGCAGATCATTTTTCCGGAGATCGATGTCGATAAGGTTTCGCGCATTACCGGTATGGACATTACCTTTGTAACGAGCGCGACAACCGATGAAGAGGCTTACGAATTGCTTAAGGCATTCGGCATGCCGTTCCGCAAACGCGAAGGCGAAGCGGCAGCTCAATAACTTTTAATCAAGGAAAGAACGTGGCACGATTAGCGTTACGAGTCAAACAAAAAAGAGAGCCGAAGTTCTCGACCAGAAAATATAACCGCTGCAGCCGTTGCGGCCGTCAGCATGCCTACTACCGCAAGTTCGGCGTCTGCCGTCTGTGCTTGCGCGATCTCGCCCTCGATGGCAAGATCCCAGGTGTACGCAAAGCAAGCTGGTAATCTAAGAACTATTCGCTCATATTTTAGAAGAAGAATTGTATGGATACGATCGGAGATTTTTTAACACGAGTACGCAATGCGATCAAAGCACGTCACCAATATGTGATCGTGCCGGCATCGAACTTGAAGTACGCCATTAGTACCATTCTGCAAGAGCAGGGGTATATCGAGAGCGTCGAGCGCATTGCCGATTCAAAGCAAGGTGAGCTTCGCATTACCTTAAAGTA
Source organism: Kapaibacterium sp. (SeqCode) (assembly GCA_035712525.1). GTDB lineage: Bacteria > Bacteroidota > Ignavibacteria > Palsa-1295 > Palsa-1295 > JAFDZW01. The sequence goes on along the minus strand of DASTAO010000378.1, from coordinate 1,397 downwards.
TAAGGACGGCTCGCCCGCGATCATGGGCTTACGCCGCATCTCGACACCGGGTCTTCGTCGTTACACGAAGGCATCGGATGCTCCGCGAGTATTAAGCGGACTCGGTATCGCTATTCTCTCGACCCCGCGTGGCGTCATGAGTGATAAGCAGGCTCGCCAGATGAATGTCGGCGGTGAAATTCTCTGCTACGTTTGGTAATCCAGTACAAAGTTTAAAAAGGAACGACAATGTCGCGAATTGGAAAAAAGATCATCGCTCTTCCGAAAGGCGTAACCGCCGAAATCAAAGAGGGACAGATCACGGTAAAAGGACCGAAGGGTACACTCTCGACGGCAGTGCCGGAAGGCATTACGCCGAAGATCGAGAATAATGAGATCACGTTTGCCCGCTCGTCAGATCAGGCAAAGATCCGTGCATTGCATGGGCTGGCCCGTGCATTGACGAATAATATGGTTGTCGGAGTATCCGAAGGCTTCACCAAAAAGCTCGAGATGGTTGGCGTCGGTTATAAAGCCGAAAAGAAAAACAATTGGATCCAGTTCAGCCTTGGATTCTCGCACCCGGTCATTTTTGCGGCTCCGAAAGAGATCGCAATCGACATTACCAGCCCGACAACATTGACTGTTTCGGGAATCGATAAGCAACTTGTCGGTGCTGTTGCAGCGAAGATCCGTTCGATCCGTCCGCCGGAGCCTTATAAAGGTAAGGGCGTGAAGTATTCCGACGAGAAGATCATCCGCAAAGCTGGTAAAACTGCTGGTAAGTAATCGGAACAAGGAGTATAGATAATGGCAACAAAAATTCAATTACAGGCAAAAGCAAAGCGCTTACAGCGCCGCCGCTTCGCAGCCAGCGATAAGATCCGTGGTACGGCCGAGCGCCCGCGCTTGGTAGTATTCCGCAGCAACAACGGCATCTATGCCCAGCTTGTTGACGATACTAAGGGCTTTACCCTTGCTTCGGCAGGGTCAGCTAAGATCACGGAAAAGACCAACAAGAGCAATAAGTCAACGGCTGTCGGTAAAGAGATCGCCGGTTTGGCAAAGCAAAAAGGCATTTCGAAGGTTGTCTTCGATCGCAATGGATATTTATATCACGGCCGCATCAAAGCGCTTGCCGAGGCAGCGCGTGAAGCCGGATTACAATTTTAATCACGAATAAGCAAGAGGATACTTGTGGCGAAAATTCGTTCATCGGAACTGAATCTTAAAGACAAACTCGTCGCGGTCAATCGCGTTGCGAAGGTTGTTAAAGGCGGACGCCGCTTTAGTTTTAATGCGATCGTTGCCGTCGGTGATGGCAGCGGGCACATTGGTATTGGCCTTGGCAAATCGAATGAAGTTGCCGACGCTGTGACCAAAGCGACTGAAGATGCAAAGCGTAATGTGAAGAGCGT
>DASTAO010000377.1:0-16251 GCA_035712525.1 Kapaibacterium sp. (SeqCode) | reverse complement strand
GCCGGCACCCCCTGAAGCAAGCGTAAAAGCATTGTTTAGTGGTTTAAGAATAACTGTAAGTAAGGCGATCAGTAATGGCATTTCCCCAAGGATCGCTTGATTGATCGGAGAATAGGATGTCTCAAGCATGGTCGGCAATGCTGCGGCAATAATCCCGGCTAAAAATCCACCAATCGCAGGTCGCCAGATTGTTGGCACCCGATGAATTAAGCGGAGAAAGCTCCTGGTCGTAAGTCGATAGAGTTTTATGTAGTATATGGCGATTAGCCCGGATAGTACTCCGACAAGCGCAATGATCGCATACTGCCAAAGAGCCGGTGATTCCACGGCTGGAGCAATGATCGCCGGATTCGATCCGATTAGAATGCGCGACGTAGCAGTTGCCAACACCGAGGCAATGACGATCGGAATAAAATGCGTTAGCATCAGACTGCCGACAATCGCCTCAAGCGCAAAAATGATACCCGCAAGTGGAGCATTAAAGATTCCGGAGATCGCCGCGGCGGCTCCGGCAGCACAGAGTATCTTCAGTGAATTTTCATTTACCCGAAACGCCTGACCGATCGAAGAGCCAAGCGATGAGCCAAGCATGATCGTCGGGCCTTCACGGCCACCACCACCACCGGAAGCGATTGAAAAGGCCGCTGTCACTATCGAGCGCACCGAATGCCCCCAATGTACTTTTCCCTTGTGGCGTTCGAGTGCATGAACGATCGTATGCAGATCCTCACCGGGTATTTGGGAGAATAATTTATTGTTAAGAATACCGACGAGCAATCCTCCCAATGCTGTTACCAGCGGAAAGGCCAATCTCCCGAGATGCAATGCTTCATCGGTGGAGAAAAAGATGTTGGAAAAAATTTTCTCTGCCGCTTCCATCGCTTCATGAAACAGCACGATGGCTCCGCCGATACCTATGCCGAGAAGGGCTGCAATTATCAGTAGACTATAGTCCGTATGCCGGTAGTTTTTGAGCTGTTCCCAAAATGATGCAATACGGCTTCGAACCCGTTGAAAAGCGTCAGTGCGGAAGGCCGAGATTGGTGTTGCTTGATCCATGGAAGCCCATAGAACACCATTATGGAACGAGTTTATTCCACTTTATTTTTTTTTATATACCTTTGTAAAAGAAACAATCAGATTCCGGTCTGGAAAGTAATAAGCCCAGGCTCAGTATTGGTATTTCGTCATTGAACTTCTTATCACTCTGATCGTTATCGGATAGTATGAAAAAATTATGCATGCTGACTATCTTTTTTCTTTGCGGGCAAGCTTCTGCCGAGAGCTGGGAGTATGTCTATAGAAATCCTCAGGACAGCACGCGAAATTGTTATTTGATCTGTTTGCCATCCACACAAGGTATGAAGGGGCTCATTATAAGAGATTATAGTTCGCTTCCGGATACATCGAAGCAATCCCCCTATAAGTTGCGGTCTCTGGCGGTGGCAAACAACATGGCTATTGTATACATTGTTACTTCGACCTTTTTTCCTGAGCTTTATTTCGACGATTCCGGCCCCTCGCTGTTGGATGATATTGTCCATGAAATAATTACTCGCTATCGCATTCCAAGCAGAAATATCTTTATTGGTGGCATTTCCGCCAGTGGTACCCGGGCCTTGCGCTATGCTCAATATTGTGAAGAAGGGAAGTCGAAATATGGTAGTACGGTTAAGGGTGTTTTTATTGCCGACTCCCCGCTGGATATCGAACGATTTTATTATTCGGCGAAGAGGCATTGTTCCGCTTTCAAAGCCGGGATGCTCGAAGAAGCAAAGATAGTGCTAAGAGCATTTCCCAACAAACTCGGTGGTTCCCCTTCGGAGCATCCTGAGGCTTATCGGCATGCATCCGTATATTCTTTTAGCGATTCAGCCGGCGGCAATGTCCGGTTCTTTAAAAACCTTCCGATACTTATTTTCCATGAGCCTGACATTAACTGGTGGATTCAAGAACGCGGAGCCTCATATTATGATATGAATTCGTTCGATATAGCAGGCTTTACAGCTGCCTTACAATCGCTCGGCAGTAGGAGCGTCGAACTGATAACCACCTCTGGCAAAGGGTACGATTCCCATGGAAATCGTAATCCTCACTCCTGGACGATAGTCGATGAGCAATACCTAATGGATTGGATATTAAAAAAACTGCAGTAATATAACCATCGCGGAGTATTACCTCTCTTCTTCGCTTACCAGAAGACGAATATCCTGCCCTGGAAATCTGAGTTTAAGCCAGGAAATGATCTGGACAGAAGCAAGAAGTCTTCTCTTCTGTTTTGGGATATTGAGATTAACGAGTACTACCGGATGAGGGATTTGACTGGTATCTGCACCATATTGGGTCGTCCTTGAAACCGATCCGGAAGTAATAATGGGATATAACGCCTTGAGTTCGGTAAAGATATCTTTGCCGAACTCTATTTCATGAGTCAGGCTGTCGTACCGTTGCTTGGCAAGAATAAGCTCAGTTCTGAACCTTTGGAGTTCATTTTCATTCGGTTCAAGCGTTACTAACCGCCGATCGAGGTCATCCGTAGAAAACCCGAGGCTTATATGTAAGGCCGATGCCGGGATGTTGTAATATATTGTTCGCGATCGAATCTTATTTTTTTGCGAATCGCTGATCTGTTTGCCGCCATAGATGAGCGAAATGTTCCGGTCAACTGGATTGATGTCAGCTTTAAGGAGATAATCACCTTCAATGAAGGTTTCCTTTCGAATGAAGTCGGCAGCGTTCTGACGAAACCGTTCCTGGCCGACAAGAATGTACCCAAAATAAATACTCGGCAGGGTGGTCGCAATGACTATCACTGATACCCAATGCGTGGCGGCAGACATTTTTTTTCGGTCGACTTTCGAAGCGATCGGAAACCGCAGTAGTCTTGATGTCAAGAGGGTTGCCAACGCAATAAAAACCGTATTAATAGCAAAGAGATAGATGGCCCCAAAAAAAAATTTGCTTTGCCAGGTAGCAATACCATAGCCGGCGGTGCATAGAGGTGGCATTAATGCTGTGGCAATCGCGACACCGGCAATTACGGTACCTGCACGTTTGCTCGAAACAGCAACAATGCCAGCCAATCCGCCGAAAAGGGCAATAAGCACATCATAGATCGAAGGTGTCGTTCGTGCAAGGAGCTCACTATGAGCCGCATTCAGTGGAGAGACGCCGAAATAGACAGTTGAGGCCACAAGCCCGGAAAGTACCGCTGCTACATAATTAAGAACCGATTTTTTTAGCAACTGGAAATCGTAAGTGGCGACGCTATATCCCAAGCCGACGATCGGCCCCATTAATGGAGAAACGAGCATTGCTCCGATGATGACTGCTGTCGAATTGATATTGAGCCCAACCGAAGCGATCATAATGGCAAAGACCAAGACCCAAAGATTTGTACCCCGGAAAGAAATTCCGGATTCTATCGTCTCGTGTAGGGTACTAAATTCCTGCCGATCGGGTCTGAGATCGAACCGAGCAAGTATCCGATGAAAATACCTCCGCCAACGGGCATCATTCATTTCAGTAAATATACGGTATTTTTGTAGAGACTTATTTGCAGATTGATCAACGTTAATCCTCGTTACTGAATACTTGGTATCGATTACTCGATTATGTCGGTTTCATATTCATCGATATTCTGTTGATCGATCAATGAAAGGAATGCCAATGAAAGGAATACTAAGATACTCTCGGTTAAGAAAAGTTTGGATAATGACATTTTTTCCAAACCTTCCAACCATTTTTTTTGTTTAAACTAACCTAAGCTTATATTCCATAAGTCATTATTTTTCAATACGTTATTTTCTGCTTTACTAATGGCAAAAACTCAGGATTACGGCGCGAGTGATATTCAAATTTTAAAGGGGCTTGAGGCGGTTCGCAAACGCCCTGCCATGTACATCGGCGATGTCGGCGTTCGCGGTCTTCATCACCTCGTTTATGAGATCGTCGATAACTCCATCGACGAAGTACTTGCCGGCCATGCAACGGAAATTTCCGTTACTCTTAATGCCGATGGCTCCTGTACCGTCATTGATAACGGCCGCGGTATCCCTACCGGAATTCACCCGACAGAAAAAGTCTCGGCATTGCAGGTCGTTATGACCGTGCTTCATGCCGGCGGTAAGTTCGATAAGAGTTCGTATAAAGTATCCGGCGGCTTGCACGGTGTCGGTGCATCGGTTGTGAATGCACTTTCGGAGTGGTGCGAAGTTGAAGTATCACATGAAGGCGAGACCTTCTTCCAACGTTACGAACGCGGCGAGCCGAAGAAGAAAGTTGAAGTCATCGGTAAATCGAAGAAGACAGGTACCAAGACAACCTGGAAACCCGATGCCGAGATCTTCAAGCAGTCGCAGCAAATGCGCTTCGATTATCTTCGCGAGAGAATGATGGAGCTTTCCTTCCTCAATCCGACGGTAACGATCACACTCAAAGACGAAGCTTCGAAGGAAGAAGAAGTATTTCATGCAAAGGGTGGCTTGCGTGATTTCGTGAAGCATACCGATCGTAACAAGATCTCGCTTCATAAGCCCGTCTATATCGAAGGCCTCAAAGAGAACACTCCGGTAGAAGTCTGCTTCGAATACACCGATGCCTTCAACGAAAATCTCTTCAGCTACGTCAATAACATCAATACGCATGAAGGCGGTACCCACGTCGCTGGTTTCCGTAAGGCCCTGACGCGTACGATGAATAATTGGGCGCAGAAAAATAATCTTATTAAGAGCGATAAGATCTCGCTTACCGGTGACGATTATCGCGAAGGCCTCACTGCAGTTATCTCGGTTAAAGTAGCCGAGCCGCAGTTCGAAGGACAGACAAAGACAAAGCTTGGTAATAGCGAAACGCAGTCGATCGTCGAGATGATCATGGGCGAGCAGCTGGCGGCAATGCTCGAAGAAAATCCGGCAATTGGCAAGCGCATCATCGATAAGGTCATGCGGGCTGCCGAAGCTCGTGAAGCGGCGCGTAAAGCGAAGGAAATGGTCCGCCGCAAGAATGCACTCGAAAACTCAGCGCTTCCCGGTAAACTCGCCGATTGCTCGATCACCGATCCGGAACATTGCGAAATTTATCTCGTCGAGGGTGACTCCGCAGGTGGTTCAGCAAAGCAGGCCCGCGATCGCCGCTTCCAGGCTATCCTCCCGTTAAAAGGAAAAATTTTGAACGTGCAGAAGGCACGTCTTCACAAGATGCTCGAGAACGAAGAGATCAGAAATATCTTCACCGCTCTCGGTGTCGGCATTGGCGAGCAGCAGGATCTGACAAAGATGCGCTATGGGAAAGTCATTCTCATGGCCGATGCTGATATCGACGGTGCGCATATCCGTACGCTCATTCTCACGCTCTTCTACAATCACATGCGTGACCTGATCGAGAATGGAAATATCTATATCGCTCAGCCGCCGCTGTATAAGCTCAAAAAAGGTAAGCAGGAATTCTACGCATACAATGACGAAGAGCGCGATGAAGTCATCAAGCGCTTCAAGGCAATGAAGAAAGGCAAAGACGAACCTGAAGAAGAGATCATCGAAGAAGCTATTGGTGGGGAAGATGGAGTCATACTCCCGACGAATCCCGATCTCAAAGGTATCAATATCTCGCGCTTCAAAGGTCTCGGCGAAATGAATCCGGAACAGCTCTGGTCAACCACGATGAATCCGGAGACCCGCACCTTGCTTCGTGTCTCGATCGATAGCGCCGCCCAAGCCGCCGACATCTTCGAAACCCTAATGGGCGACGAAGTAGAGCCCCGCCGTAACTTCATCGAGAAGAATGCGACGTATGTGAGGAATTTGGATGTATAAGTAATATAACCAGATGATTTCAAAAAGCCGGAAGAATTTCTTTCGGCTTTTTTATTTTACTAGCGGGAAGTGATAATAAATCTGTCTCTTACGGTGCAAGAAATCATCCCTCGCTAGGTTGCGTTCATAAAAATAATTTTACAGATTAGGTGCGTTGTGTAAATGCAAAGAAGTACATTATTTATCAGTGTTATTTTAGTGAAATTACTGTGTTTCACCGAAGCAAAGGCGCAAACTGTATCTGAGTTTGAAACCACCATTAAGCACTTTCTTGCAAAAATCGAATCGATTCACAACTCCCCTGAGAGTGAGAATAAGTACGACTCTCTTTTGGCAGAAAATTCTCTATTAAAAGACTATCTTATTGAAACCTTGCCTAAAATTCCAAACTCTACATCATTAACTTTTGGAGATATGTTTTTTCCAAGTTATTCATTTGGAGTTTGGATTCGCACTTCACCTGATAAAAAAATTCGTCAATGGGCTTGGGATACTAGGATGGGAGGAACAATGCCGAATATTGGGATGGTACTAGAGTTTGAAACTCCAAATGGGATCAAGGCCGTCAATGCAAATGATAGTGAATCGATTAATGACTTTTGGATTGACTCTTTTTATATATTAAAAAAACCAAATGGACAAATTATTTATTTGCTGGTCGAGAACTGGAAAGCAGATTCTCGTACCAGTGGGCAACGAGTAATAGCTTTGAGTATTATCGATACCTCTATATCATTGAATTTGCCAATTTTTGAAAATGATGAACATACCTTGATTGACGATATCTCATTTGGTTTTGACGTCTTTGATTTTCTCCCAGATAAGAAAACTCCTGAATTGTCTATTATGTCAAATGGAGAAGTAATTCATGTGCCTAAAGAGACCAAAAAGGGGAGATGGGAAGGATTTACAACCTTTAAGTACAATGGAGAGTATTTTAAGAAAATCATGAAGTAGTAACTACTTCGGTCATTCAAGCACTAAAGTTTTCTACAAAAAAGGCTACAATTTTTTATTGCAGCCTTTCAAAGAAAATCATAAAAAACTCAACTCGATCTCAACGCTGAAATAATATCCAATCTCGCCGCTCTAAAGCTCGGCAGGAAGCCGCCGACAAGCCCCATCACAACTGAGAAGATCAGCGTGCCGATCACAATGCCGGGTTCTAGAGCAAAACCGAATGATACTTCCGACCACGTCGTCCAGTTTGTCGTCGATACAGAGACTAACTGTAACAGTGAGGCTATAGCAAGCCCGACGCCACCGCCAATAAGTGATAGCAAGAGCGATTCGATCAGGAAGGCTAATAATACGCTTCCACGTTTAAAGCCAAGGGCGCGTAGTGTGCCGATCTCAACCGTACGATTAGCCACCGCAGCATACATCGTGATCATGGCGCCGATCATTGCACCGAAGCTGAAAATGATCGTTACTACAAGCCCAAGTACCCGAATGAATGTTGCCAGTGCTTCCGATTCCGCCGCATAGAAATCTTTTTCATGAAGTACCTTAAGCTCATTCAAGCGCGGATCGGCTTCGATCTTTGCTTTCAGCGAAGCGAAGGATTCTTTATCTTTCATTCGCAAGATCATGTCAGAAAAGGCTTCCTGCCGATTGAAAGCTTGCTGCAACTGGGAAACATCTGTCCAGATCTCCGACGCAAAGCCGGAGTTGCCGCCATCGAAAAGGCCGACTACGTTCCAGGTACGTCCGCCGAATTTTAGTGTGCCACCAAGCTGGGCGCCATCGAATCCATCGACGATCTTTTTCGAGACGATGACTTCAGAAGCTCCGAAGTTCATCATTCGTCCTTCGACGATCTTCACCTGCGGCCGCAATGCAACACCGGCAGGCGAGACCCCGCGTACCATAATGTTGGATAGGTCATGCGGTTGACCTCCTTTTTTCTGGAGGTTGATCATTGTCGTCACTTCTTTTGAAAGAAACGGCTTTCCATCGCTGCCGATACCAACTTCCGGCTGTGAGGCAATGATATCAGAAGCTTCGATCGGGATCGAACTTAACGTCTCGCTTTCAGCGGATTTCAGTAGGACAATTGCATTGTCGTCTGAACCGGTCGCAACGAGGGTTCGCTCCAAACCGGCAGCAAGCATTAATACCGCAGCAAAGACGAATACGACGAGACCGACACCGGTGATCGTCATGATCGTCGTCATTTTGCGCGTCCACAGATTTCGAAAACTATAACTTAATGGTATTTTCATATCGTGGTACTCCTATTATCCGATCTGGCGTAATCCATCGACGATCGTCGTCCGAGTCGAACGGGCTGCAGGGAAGATGCCTGAGACAATGCCGACCAGCAATGCAAACGCTGCTGCAAGAATGATCGTAAGCGGTTCGATCGTAACGAACGGGAAGAAGCGTGCCATCCCAACAGCAAATCCTTGCACGACAGGATAAGTAAGCAAGATTCCAGCCAAGCCTCCGAGCAATGCAATAGATATTGACTCACCGTAAATAAGCATCATTAAATGCTTTCGGGTAAAGCCAAGTGTTTTAAGTACGGCATACTCTCTGGTTCGCTCACGTGCTGCCATGAGCATCGTGTTAGCAAGCACAAGGAAAATAATGCCGATGATCACGTACGAGATCACCTGCAAACCGGTGATGATCGCACTACTCATGGCAATGAAGCCGGCCGCAAATGCTTTTTCGGTTTCAGTCTTCGTTTCGTTATCCGAATTCTTGAAGAGGGCATCGACCTGCTCCGAGATGCGTGCGGCATCGTCGGGATTGGCGATCTTAATAACATACCAGCCAACTTTATTGGCACGACGTGGTGTCGTCTTTTCAAGTTGTTCGTTCAGGTAATCCCAATGGAAGAACATGTTCGTTTCTTCTGTGGTCGGAGTCTTACCTTTATAAATACCTCTGATGACGAATTGCCATTTACCGGGGTAGATATCTCCATCGATCGGCATAATGTCACCGATCTTCAGGTTGTAATCTTTTGCAAGGCGTTCACCGATAACACAACTATTGCGATCAGTAATGAAGGCATCGCGCTGATCTTTCGATAGCTGGAATTCCGGATAAATATCGAAGATGTTATTGGCATCGCAGGCAAGGCGGGCAAAGAACTGATTCTTGTCTTTATAGATACCACCGAACCATGATTCATAAGTTACATCGACAACACCGGGGATTCGTTTGATCTGATCGCGATCGGCAAGCGGTAGCGAGAAGATGAATGAAATGGCATGGCGCGATACGAGCCTATCCGGTGCGGCATGATCGGAGCCGGCATACCAGGCATCGATGATCGTCCTCAGAAGGCCGAACGACATCACAGCGATCGCAATGCCGAGTATTGTCAGCATCGCGCGAAGCTTATGTCGGAAGATATTCCGAAGGATAAGTTTTAGTACCTTCATGATCCCTGCTCCTGAAGAATGCCTTTATCGAGATGGCGCGTAACATGGGCATGTTCAGCAGCATGCGGATCGTGCGTTACCATGACGATCGTCTTTTTGAACTCACTATTGAGCCGCACTAACAAGTCGAGAATATCATCGGCAGATTTTTTATCAAGATCACCGGTCGGTTCGTCGGCGATGATAACCGTCGGATCGGTAACGATGGCGCGGGCAATGGCGACGCGCTGCTCCTGTCCGCCTGATAACTGCTTCGGATAATGCTGCATCCGATCGGCAAGGCCGACGACTGATAACGCTGTCTCGACGTGCTCTTTACGTTCTTTCTTCGAAAGCTTTGTCAATAATAGCGGCAGCTCAACATTTTCAAATGCCGTTAGTACCGGTAATAGATTATAAAACTGAAAAATAAAGCCGATATGGTTCGAGCGCCATTCAGCAAGCTTCGATTCGCTGAGCGAACTGATGTTCGTGCCTGAGACGATGACGTTACCGCTTGTCGGTTTATCAATGCCGGCGATGAGATTCATGAGCGTGGTCTTGCCGGAGCCCGAAGGGCCCATCAGCGCCATGAATTCACCTTCCGGGACGTTGAGGGAAAAATTCTGCAGAATGGGGATCTGCATCGTGTCCCTGCGATAGATCTTTGATACGTTCTGTACTTGTACTGCTGCTTCTGCCATAATGAGTGGTGCCTATTAATTAGTTAGACAATATACGACAATTTAGAAACCCTTTACAATCTCTTGATCGCTTATTCAGCAACCTTTACTTTTGTACCATTCGAGAGCTTTTCATCCGGATTCTGGACGACTTTATCCCCATCGTGAAGTCCGGAGAGAACGACGAGTCCGCTGCCGAATGCTTCGCCGATAGTGACAGGTGTTTCGGTAACATGATCGCCCGAAATAACGAATGCTACTTTCTTTCCTCCACGGGTGACAACTGCCGATGCCGGTACGGTAAGTTTTGGTGTACTTGACCCGGTCGCTACCGATGAGTCCTTCAGGAAGAGTACTTTCAAACTCATTTCCGGAAGTACGCGGGTGTCGCGATCGAGAAAATCTACTTTGGTCATCACTGTCCCTTTTGCCCGATCGGCAGTTGGGACTATCATGTGAACGACGCCTTTATAGCGCTTATCCGGAATGGCATCGACGATGATCTCGCACGGCTGCCCCGGATGTACATTAGAGATATTCGTTTGAGATACATCGACTTCGGCATCGAGTGAATTCATATCCGCGAGTGTAACGATATCGGCGCGTGCTCCGGCTGCAGAGCCGAATGGGGTAACGACGTCACCGATATCGGCATCTTTTGTAAGAACCGTACCATCGAACGGAGCGCGGATATTCGTAAACTCTACCTGCACTTGTGCTGCCTGAATGCCTCGTTCGGCAAGTTGCACGTTAGCCGTTTCAGCATTTACTGCTGCGAGAGCTTGCTTATAGGCTGCCTCGGCAGCTGTGACTTCCGATTGAGCAACTACAGCCTGCTTATGTAGAGCCTGGGTGCGGGTATGGATCTCTTCGGCATTAACAAGCGCTGCTTTTGCATTTTCTAAACGCGCCTGTGCTGCAGTAAGGGCAGCCTGCGACTGCGATAATGCTGCAGTAACATCGGAAGATTCGAGCCGACCGATGATCTCGCCAGCCTTAACTTTCGAGCCTTCTTCGACACTTAAAAACACCAATCGGCCGGTACCTTTCGAGCCGACAGCTGCTTTACGGCCGGCAACAACATAGCCACTGGCGGTCAGTACCGAGTTGGCCTGTGATGGAAAGACATTGGTAACCATGCCCGTCTTTACCTCCATCGGTGAGGTAAGCATACCTTTTCCGAGGAAGAATAGTAAGGCGAGAACGGCAATAACGGCGAGCGTTATCCATAGTCCTTTCCGAGATCCGCCACCACCGGAACTGGTGGTCATGGTCGGTTTGTCGCGATTGATACGTAAGGCGTTTAAATCTTTTGGTTGCGTTTCGGTTGACACAATAGGAATACAATAATTAAAATACGAATCCGGCACAACTAAGCGGATTACCGAAATTAACGGATAAGCCGGTACGATATTGTATCGGACTACAAATATACCAAATAAGAGGGCTGAATTGCCAGAGCGTGGCGATCCTTAATGATTTCGTTACAGAATCGAAATAAGGGTGGAACAGCTTAAGAAAAATTATACTGGAATTAAAACGTCCCAAAAATACTTTTGCCCGCCTATTTTATTCACTTTACTTATCATTATGAAGAAGTATCTACTTTCTCTTGCTGTGATCGGTATGCTGTCACTCTCAGTGATTGGCTGCGATAATTCCGATACTACACTACCGGCTACAAAGGCTGGCACATCGTTCGGCCCTAAGTTGGCGATGGGTCAGGATAGTGTACAGACGTTTATTACAACCGACAAAGATGGCATCGCCACCGAAATCGGTATTCAATTTCCCTCAAAGGCAATGAACGGGATCCCGGCTAACCCCGCAGGTGGAACGTTCATGATCGATTTCCCATCGACAATTCCGGCACCCTGGAAATTTGTCATGGTAAATTGGAATCCGCAGGGGCACCCGCCGCAACCATATCTGACCCCACACTTCGATATCCATTTCTATATGTCGTCAATGACTGAGGTAATGGCTATTACTGGTGGTCCGGACACGACTCCGGTCGATACACTATTATTGCCGGCTGATTACGTTACCGATTATACGGCTGTCCCGATGATGGGCGTACATTGGGTAGATCGTACGGCACCGGAATTGTCGTTCACCGATACCAACATGCGCTTTGACAAAACCCTTATCTATGGAAGCTCTAACGGTAAGGTAACCTTTGTCGAGCCGATGATCGCCAGAAAATATCTGGACGATAAGGGAAGCAATACCTTTGATATCAAGCAGCCGAGAACCTATCCGACCGGCCTTTTCCCGACAAAGTATAGCATCAATTACAATGCTACGACCGATATGTATACCATATCGCTCAGCGGGCTTGTAAGTCATTAAAAGAATACTGATATTCTTACAAAAAGCGGCTCTATGAGCCGCTTTTTTTATTTAAAAAAATTCACCAACCGCTGAAAGATACTTTGCGTATATACTACTAATAGGCGCACGTACGCCTGGAGTTTTCCATTCCCAGCGTGGTTTCGAATGCCCCCATTGATACAAAATACAACTACTACCGTCCTGCCCAAAAAGCCTCGTTCGCGCTGGCGTAAAATCTTGTATATTCTATTAGGATTAATACTTGCAGTTGGCTTGGGTGTTGGTGTGGTTGTTATATTTTATCCTGATGTTGTCCTCGATTACGCCATCGAGCCGAAATTAAAGCAACTGGTTGCCGATCGCCTTGGTGGCAAATACTCTCTCACGATGGATAGTATTTTTTTCTCTCATGGAAAAGATAGCTTAATTATCATCGGCGGTCACATTACCGAAAATGCTAACGACACTGATATTGCAATGCGAATGCCGCTCGACCGACTAACGACCGATACGATCGTGGTTGCCGGGCTCGATTACTGGAGGCTCGTATTGCAAAAAGGTCTCTTTGCTGCTAACGTCACCATCCGCTCGCCGAAGATCTATTTGCGAACCGGCACGATGCCAAAATTCGAGAAGCAATTCTTTCCGGATTTTATGCCGGTTGTTTCTTCTCGTGAAGTGAAGCTTGAAAATGCTCAGCTTTTCTTTTCCGATAAAGCGAATGAGTTGCGAATGGGCAGGGGGTTGAATGTTTCTCGGGCAGAAGTAATACTCAAAGATTTTTATCTTGACGAACCGACGTTTCGCAACCCTAACTCAACCTTCTTCTGCAAAAGTGCGACATTCCATGCCTCGGATATTTCGCATCTCGATTCGCTCGATGCTACCGATCTGAATATTGCGAGCGTCGATGGCGACCTCATCGACTCATCGATGAAGGTCACTAGTATCGAGTTTATCGCACCGATCGAAGAGGTCAGGCATCTTGGTGTTAGTGAAGTGTCGATCAAAGGGCTTGATTGGTCCGCTGCGCTTTCCGGAAAAGGATTACATATCCAGAGTGTTGCGGTATCGACCCCACATATCGATCTGCAGCCGGTAGCAGATATCAGATCGACCTCGGCGACAGTTCAACGCATCAAAGCGGCCGATCTCATTCCGCTTCCATCATTAGTACCAAATGTTGCGATTGGCTCACTTGAAGTATCCGGTGCTGAGATCTCGACCAAACTTCCACAGCAAACCGAACCGACAATTATTAAGCCATTGAATGCAACATTGACTGAGCTTTTGATGGACAAGACGACGCCGTTTTCAAATGTCTCGACCTTCTTTAGTAAGCGAGCTCAGTTTTCTGTCGATAAACCGACAGACATAAAGACGACTTATGGGACACTTACGATCGAGAATATTGCCGGTACTGAGCAATCGATAAGAACGAAAGACATTACCTTTCATCCAAACCACACTTCGTTGCATGATGTCAGATTGATCACGCTTGAATCCGCTCAGATATTCGGGCTTGATTTCTGGAGGCTTTTTAGGCGTGAAGGATTTATTTCGAAGAGTATGGTGGTCTCGCGGCCAAGCGTTTATTTGACTGAGACCTCGACAGCACCGGTAGCCGATATGAGAAGGCTATTAGCGAAGGACCCGTTAGAACCTATTCGCAATTTTTCAGAATATCCATTGCCGGATATTATTCCGATCATGAGCATCGGAAGTGTTTCTGTAAATAATGCGCAGTTGCACGGTATTCATTTTCTCGATGAACATCTGAATAAGCCCGGGAGAGGCGATTCGATCTGTGGCATAATGCTCTCGCTTAAGACTGTAAAGCTTGATCCGATGACCTGGACGACAAAGCGAGGTACTCTCTTTTCCGATGCGGGGACATTTTCGATCGGGACGATCACCCATTCGCAGCAGGGACTGGCGATGGGTTATAAAGTAGAGGGTGTTTCCGGAGATTTAGGGAATGGCACCTTGACCATGAACACACTTACGATCCGGCCGAAGATGAATAAAGTAGAATACTGCAATTCATTTGTTTGCCGAACGGAATATCTTGGGCTTGTTGCACCGTCGGTTACAGTGAGTGGTGTATCGTATGATAAATTATTCAGCGGCAAAGGTTTTTTTGCTGATAATGTCTCGTGCAGTAACTGGGATCTGACTATCTATAGTGATAAGCGAAAACCGGAAGCCGAACAGAAGACGGATGAAGTTTATCCGCATGAGATGTTCCAATATGTGAAGATGCCCTTTGCTATCAATCGCGTTACGCTCCGAAACGGAGGGATATTGTATGGAGAGCATTGGCCGGAAGTAGATGAGTCGGGGCAGATCAGCATCGATACCATCAATGCGGTGATCGGTCCGCTCTCGAATCAAATACCGATCGATTCACCGACGACGATCAATGGTTCGATGAAGATAATGTCGCAAGCGCCGGTCGAATATAAAATATCGTACGAATTAAATAATCCTCGCTTCAATCTGGAAATGATGGGCAAAGCCGGCGCTGCCGATGCATCTCTCTTTAATAATTTTCTTGGGAAGATCGAGCCGTTCACCTTGCGTGGAAATGTGCAATCAGCAGAGTTCGGTATCTCAATTAAAGATTCGCAGATGACGGGCAGGGTAGTGCCGATCTATGACAGCTTAACAGTCGATTTCTTCCGATGGGATAAATTCCCTCCCGGTGTATTCTCCTGGCTGGCGAATTCCATCTTCATGCGGTCACATAATACTACCAATGGCACCGAACCTCCCGCCATAGGCGAAATAAACACGATGCTCGATAGAAAAACAAATATTTACTGGTCCCTCTGGCACCCGATCCGGAGCGCTATCGGAGATGTGGTTCGGATACCGGAGTGGGTTTGGTGAGGAATTAAAAATTAAAAATGCAAAATGAAAAAAGGGGATGGGATTCTTGCCCTTGATTGATGGGAAATAAATGCGTATATTAGGGATGTCACACTATTTTGTATGAAAACCATATTACTTATAGCTGTCTTTTTGACCTGCTTCTGCAACGCACCAATTGCTTCTGCCCAAACAGAAATTACTCCACAGTATTTACCATTTTCCATCCGTCTAGGTGGAATTAATCTTCATCTCTGGCAAGGAATTGATAGTATGGGCCAAGATACGCATAGGTATCAAGCTATTGAAGAGGAATTTTCTTACTTCGATACTATACTGCCCAATCTTAATAAAAAAGATACTTTTGCATTAGGGCGTTCATTCTTATCAACTGATACAATTAGTATTACTTATAAAAACTGGAATGGTGACGGGGTCTATCCATTCTCTGGGATTGAAAGTTTGTATGCTATTCATTTTGTTGAAGATTCATTGAGAAATGTTTTTAGCTCTTTTTCTTACTCATTCTATGCTAGAACACTATACCCTCATGGTTTTTACTATAGGCATTTTGGACTATCTATGAAAAATATCCCGTTTACGAAGGCACTACACGGTGATATTACAATTAAGCTTTCTGATTCCGAGTTTAAGGCATATGTGAAATCACTAGACTATAGTACTAGAGACGATATACCAGCGTCACCATATACCACAAATGCACAGGGGATTGGCTGGGAAACAGACTCATTAGGTTTTCTCTTTAAGCTGACGTTTGCAAACACTCAATTATCAAAGGTGGAAACTCAGTTAAACAAACAGGCAATAGTTAAATTTTCCGATATTGTCACTAGTAAGATTCATTTTGAAGTATTTAATAATATGTTTCCCATAAAGATTCAACTATATGACCTTCTCGGACATAAAGTAAAAGATCTTTCAGCTATTAGCAATGTGAATGAAATAGATATGGATGTGAGCGATCTTGTGCCGGGACCTTACTTATTGAAGTACGATGGTATTACTTATAAAGTCTATAAGATCAACTAAACTCCGCCAACTCAATCCACCGTATTTCTTTCTCCTCTAATGATATAGTGGTTGTTTCCAACTCAGCAGTTACAGCTTGCAACTTCACAAAATCACTGCCACAATTCTGCATCTCGGTTTCCA
>DASTAO010000376.1:0-8155 GCA_035712525.1 Kapaibacterium sp. (SeqCode) | reverse complement strand
CTGCGACGACTGATACGATCTACGTCTCTTTTCATCCCGTGACAAACGGCAGCATTAGCGGTACCCTTACCATTAATGCGGCTGAAGGTTCTCCGTTGCAGGTGTCATTACACGGTGTCGGGCACATTGAGCAACAACAGGGAAGCGTGAGAATGGTAAGCGATGCTCTGACGCTGCTCGAGGTAATTCCAAACCCGGCTTCGAAACAGGCAACGATGCTGCTTGACGTAGCAAAGTTTGCACCAAACGTAACTATTCAATTCTTTGATGTAGCGGGTAAGATGCTTCTTTCTCAGTTCGCTGGAGATCTTAGCGTCGGAAGCAGCCGCATTCCGCTTACATTACCTGAGATGAGTGGGACGGTATTTGTCCGGGTAGCCTCGGAAAACCGTCCGATCGGGACCGTTCAGATTGTGATCACTCGCTGATCCAATATCACGACACAAAGCACCAGGGCGGCAGTTTCGAAAGAAGCTGCCGTTCTGTTTTAAATCGGCACAAAAAAAAAATTAGGAGGCCGATCGGCTGCGTTTGCGGGCAACGACTCGGCGCACGCGCTTTTTCTCTTTTCCGAGCATCGAATTAACTTCGTCCGGAATGGCATCCATACTGCGTTTGATGTCCTTACGAAGATCTTTGCCCTTCTTCGGAGCAAGAAGCAGGGCGGTTACAGCGCCAACGGCGGCACCGGCAACAGTACCGGCAAATACGGGTGTTTTAGAAGATGGTTTGCGATTAAACATAATGGTTTTTCTTTTGTATACAATGGCCACATTATTTTTGGATGGTATCGCTATCTATTCTGTTAGGAACTCACACTACCATGCCAATACGTATGAAAAAAAGAGTACTATCGTTTCTGCTGCCCGTAGCACTTCTTTATTCCTGCTCAAAGAAACCAGAAGCCTCAACGGCTTCTTCATTCGAAGGAGTTATCGTTCATAGCTTTATTGTTTATAAAAATGTGGGCAACGATACAACGACCCAGTATTATTACTACAAGAATGGAAAGGCTATCACCCAGACCAAAAATAATAGGATGGGAAAATTCTCGACGGCCGAATATAGCACTCCCGATAAAGAATATTTTCCAGTTGGCGATACGCTCATTGAATTAGATCTTAAGGACATTGAGCAATACCATGCAACGAGCTCACGGGCAAGCTATAAGCCATTAATGATCGAAAGTAAGGATGAGAAGGAGATCAATGGCTGGCAGGCTACTCGCTCGACGACAGGGCTTGATGGCGGCCGGAAAGCTGATTTATGGATAACAGCTAAAACTCCTGAGATCGCTTATGCTGAATACGATCGAGTAAGGCATCTACCGATCGAACGTAAATGGCGGCGTTTGCTCTTTGATTCTCTTGCCAAGAATGGATTGACGATCGTTCGAGCTGATATGTTTTCGGAGAACCTGACATTGAGCACTCAGATCTCCTTAATAGAACGACGTTCGCTGCCCGATTCACTCTTCGAACTTCCAAAAGGAATACCAATAAAACACTGGTCGATCGAACAGCTTAAGGCAGAACTCAAAGATTAATTTCTCGTAGTCTTTCAAGGACCAAAATACTGTCATTCAAAATGACAACGGTTGTTTTTAAATGGTGATGCTTATGATTTTCGGCAGTGTAATTTGTCACATTTGCGCTATCCTATAGCGTTCTTAAAGGGAGAGCCTCGCATATCAAATTGAAGGAATCCGCCGAGTCATGGGTTCGTTACCCCCCTCGGAGGATTCCTTCGTTTTGAGTCCTCCATAGGGATACATCATACACATCAGAAAGGACTCATCGTATGACCTCAAGTAAACGACTCTCTCTCATTCTTGCTGTCGTTTTGATGGCATTTAGCATTACTTCAACTACCTATGCTGCTTCCGACTACTATTTAAAGATCGAAGGTATTAAAGGTGAACGGGCTCGCATCGTCAAATGCCCCAATGGTGCCTGCAAACTCGATGGTATTGCTCCAGGAACATTGACTGTTACTGTCTGCGATGCTTCCGGAAAACCGTTAACGACAAATAACTTCTCACTTGACATGACCTTTACGGTTCAATCATCTCGTGATGTTGCGACGGGAATGGCAACCGGGAAAACGGCAACAGTTTCGAGTACAGGCACAGCTTCGCCTCGAGATGCTGCTTCCGGCCTTGCAACCGGCAAACGGCAGCATAGCCCGATCAGGATCACAAAGGAGATCGATAAATCTTCTCCACTGACAAAAGTCGCAACACCGACTCAAGATTGCGACGATGTTTCAATGTGGGCAGTTGAAGTTAGGGTGCAAAAGATCGAAATGAAATGATACAAATAAATTGATAAAAAAAAGCCCCTTTACCGGGGCTTTTTTTATGACTTCCCATGTATAAGTTTTTATAGAACTTTTCTCATAAAAAGATGTCTTTATTCTATCTTTTATTTGACTACATCGTTATGAAATTGCGTATCATTTCATTATGTGTTGCCTTCCTTGGTGCTCTTGCGTTTTCATCATGCAGTAAAGACACTACAGTTGAACCTACCGCAACTTCCTCCTGGGGTAAGCTACAGGAAAAGGTTATCAACACCTCTTGCGTCAGCTGCCATAAACAAGGTGATCAGTACGCTGTCGAATCAGGCTTGGTGCTTACGAGCGATGTTGCCTATAAAAGTCTCGTCGGAGTACTTTCTCATAACGATAATGCCGCTGATGAAGGCTTACTTCGTATTAAGGCTGGTGATGCCGAAAATAGTTTTTTCTTCATGAAACTTCATGACTTGCCGACCGGCAAAGATTATGGCAACAGGATGCCGCTTGGGAATCACATGCTGTCGGTTGGTCAAATAGAATTCATTCGCCAATGGATCAATGCCGGTGCCCCAAAAGATGGTATTGTTGCTAATGATTCTTTGCTTGATGATAATACCCCGAGCCCCGAGGCAGAGTTTGTACCATTAGATCCACCAGTTGCCGGCGAAGGATTTCAGTTAACAACGGGTATCTTCAAAGTTGCCCCGAATTTCGAACGGGAAATATTCATCTATAAAAAACTTCCGGTGCTTGGCGATGTTTTTCTCAGCCGGATGCATTTTAGAATGCGGCCGATGAGCCATCATTTAGTCTTAGCAGGATTTGATGAAACGACTACCCCCGATATCATGCCGAAATTTGATGTCGTCAGAGATCTTCGAAGTGCCGATGGTACCGAAAGTTTTCAAATAGAAAATCAAATGCTGCACCATACTTTCATCGGCGGTTCAATGGTTCAGGAAGGAGATTTTAATTTTCCATCAGGGGTAGGCTTACGAATGAAGGCCGGATCCGGTATCGATTTTAATACTCATTATGTGAATTATACTCAGGATACCATTCTTGGCGAATGTTATGCAAACCTTTATACGATGAAGCCTTCCGAAGTGCAGCACGAAGCCCAATCGTTATTTTTATATAATTTTGATCTTACCTTACCCCCACATCAGCAAACAGTAGTCCATCACATCTTTACTAATGATAGTACCACAGCATGGAATGTTTTCATGCTGACGTCGCATAACCATGCAATGGGTACTGTATTCCAGATAAAAATAGTGGGCGGTGCGAGAAATGGGGAGTTGGTATACGAATCCCACGATTGGGATCATCCGGCCATCACAATGTACTCCACCCCGATTGTGATTAACCCGGGTGAGGGGCTTGAGAGTATCGTTACCTATAATAATACTACCGATGAAATGATCAATTTCGGCTTAACGAGCAAGGATGAGATGGATATAATTTTTGGATATTATTATTAAGAAACCCTCGATTTTAACTAAAATAGGCCGATTGCAAATCCAATTGGCCTATTTTTTTTATAATTTTTTTATAAAATATTTGTTTTATTGTCCAAATTACCGTATATTTGTGTAATGGAAACTCAAGGACAACGTATTCGCCGCGTTCGAGACGAAAAAGGAATTCGGCAGAATCATATCTCAAAAGTAACCGGGATCACCCAGGCTCATCTTTCACGTATTGAAAACGATGAATCTGGTGTAACCCGCAACACCCTTCGTAAAATTGCCGATGCCCTTGGGGTATCGTACGAATCGCTCTATGTGCCGAAGCACGAGCCAGTCACTGAAGGAGGATCGGCGCTCAATATTGAGGATGTATTGGCTAACGAATCGGCCATGATCCGCTTCATGGGAGGTGAACGTCCCGATGATGCTACCATCGAATGGGTCAAGCGTTCGCTTGGGGTCATTCGCGAAGAGATTCGCCGCCGCCGCCTTTAAGTCCGACCGCTTATTTTGATCTGAACCTCCGATTAGGATAACCATGGTGTTGTCTTAATAATAATTCATCATGCCCGGGTGTAACTTTTCGGGCATTCCTCCATTATTATAGCAAACGGGTTTGGCAACTGTCCCCCGGCAGGCCCCGAGATTGAACATTATAACGTCCTATTATTATGAAAGAACTAAAATTCATTCTATTCATGGCGATTTTCGTTGCAGCCGTCTTTTTTTATGGCTTGATGTAAGCGATTTCGCATAGAGGACACCCTACAGCTTTTAGGCTCACACAACCGCATGTCCTCCTGTTACTGATGCAAAAGAGGGAAAGAAAAAGCAGCTTCATACTTGACCGTTAAGGAACATTGTGAGGCTGCTATTTTTTTGTTTGCAAATAACGAATTACGACTTGCGAATTTTGGGTTATACCATATTCGCAAATGATCTCCAACTATTATATCCTGCATCAGGTCGTTCATGATCTTAATGCCGAACTCCACTCGAAAGTCTTTACGAGGGCATACTCCGTTCATCCGGGAGAATTACAGCTAGTCTTCGATGATGATATCGTTGTGACAGTCATCCTTAATCCTGCTCACTCGACAATATATCGTAATACCTCTACACAGCCTCATTCACCGAAACGCAATAGCATCTCATTCTTTCGTGAGCTTGAAAACAAACCGGTACGGAAAATTGAGATAGATGTGTCCGATAAGAAGATAGGATTTTCTTTCGATGAGTATTTGCTTGTCCTGCGATTCTTCGATTCACCGAATGCAGTCCTCTATAAAAACGGTGAGCCGGTTTCTACCTTTAAGAAAGAAGTTGAGCTTCGGACAAGAAAAAATGTGAGGCCTCAATCGCTTCTGCGTCAGACGATGCCAATGCTTGGCAAGTATCTTGAAAAGGAATTCTATATTCGGTATCCCGAGGCAAAGCAAAGCGATGAGTTGCTGCTATATTCGGCCGCTAAATATGACAAACTCTTAAGGCAGTCCGATTCGGCGACCTTCTATGGTGATCCGCTACTGCTTTCCCCGATACGACTTGAAAGCATCCACACCGGTGGCATAAGCACGTATACCTCCGAGGGCATTGAGCAGATATTACGTCAGCGCCGAAGGACACAATCATTTAATGAGCGTAAAAAAATCATTGCTGCAAAACTTGAAGCAATACTCGGACGTACTGCAAAAGCGCTTGCTGATGCCGAGCACGGGATCGAAGAAAGCTCGAGGGCTGAACGCTACCGGGCTATCGGTGAAGCCATTCAATCAAAAGCGTATGAGATAGAAAAAGGCACGGAGAAGATCAGCTTTGAATTTGAATCAAAAGAGGATTCGGCTGTACTCGACCCGAAATTAAATGCCTATGAAAATGCAGCTAACTATTTTGATAAGGCTCGCAAATCCGATGAAGCAAAAAAAGGGCGAATAAAACGACTGGAAGAACTTCGCAAGAATAGAACTCTTATTTCCTCATTAGTAGAACGATTAAGTACATTCTCCACACTTAAAGAACTCGATACGTTTGAAGAAGAATTAAAGCGACAATCGTTTCTGCTTGAAAAATCAGACGAGAGTGCTGAGCGCAGTGGTGATCTGCTCGATCGCTTCCGTCGCTTTCGGGTTGCCGGTGGTTTTGAAGTACTTGCCGGAAAGAATGCGAAGCAGAATGATGAGCTTACGATGAAGGTCGCTGCAAAAGAAGACCTATGGTTTCATGCCCGACATGTTGCCGGTTCGCATGTGGTGCTGCGAAGTGCCGGGAAGAAGGATATTCCCCATCAGGCCATTATGCAAGCGGCCTCCATTGCGGCCTATTATAGCGATGCTAAAACACAGAAGGTCGCCCCTGTCGCTTTTACACACCGAAAATATGTCCGTAAACGAAAAGGAGCGGCAGTTGGTGAAGTTGTAGTCGATAGGGAAGAAGTAGTAATGGTTGAACCAGTATTGGTTTAGGCATTGATATACTAAGCGAGTCACGGGGCTCAATAGGAAATCAGTCCCGTAGGGATAGCTTTATTAAAGCGGATATAATACGCTGCTATGTGTGAATTGTCGGTTGCTTCTTGTAAATAAGAGTCATTGCTCGTATAGCATTCCACTGTAAGTCTAATGCCCTCTTTCCCTGTGAATCTGCTAATCCTATACCCAAATGGTGCCGAACGGATGGGATTATAGGTCTCAAGGATATTAGTCGTAGCAACCTGTATTCTTAAGGCTGAGTAATGGACTAAGAAATACTGCGCCCGCTCCCAAGCCTGATCTGATTCATCCCCTTTGTCAGTCCAAAAGACCGTAGAGTTCTTTCGACATTCTGCTAGATATTTTTCGGCGTATGGGCTTAGGGCTTGCTTCATACAAGCACAAAGCAACAGGGTAGACAAAATAGCCCATTTTACGCGGCTTAGCATTGCCTAATAAAGCCTTATTTTAGTAGATCCATTCTGCCAAAATTTAAATTTTTATAGTTTCTCCTGAGTCCAGCCGATCTTATGTTTAAAGCCCCTAGTGTTGTCCCCTATGATGGTTCTGATATTCACGGGGAGAACTTACGTATCTTTGCATATATGACACCTGCGATATATGCCAGTTAATACCCCAATATCAAATTTATAATGAAATACGGTTTTGCGATTCGATTACTAATAGTTGTATTGGCACTAACCCCAACCTTCTTTTTAGGGGGAGTTGGATTGTTGTTATTCCCGGTGGTTTCTATCCCCGGATTTCTGGCTATTGAGCGATTTGAAAAACGAAAATATAATACAAAATTTTGGAAGCCAACAAAAGATGAAATCCTAAATATGCTCGATATGTAATATGGGTATTTTAATAGGCATAGTTATATTGACCGTGGCGATAACAGCCGTTTGGAAGGTGACTAGATTCCCGGATAGCTCAAAAGAATCTGAACCTAAGAAAAAGCTCACAGAAGAAGAACTATGGAATACATTTGATATTTAGGCGCAGCAGCAATTCTTTTAAAACCAACAGATTGCAGGCTTTTGACTCGCTTAGTATATCAATGCCTTAGTTTAATACTAACGCCCTCTCATTGCCCGTCTCGGTTTTTTATTCCACCGGCGTTTGTTCTTTTTCTGTGGCGAAGATGCAGGTGCTCCTGTCATGGTAGGCTTCAGCGTTTCTCTACTCTCACTCCTAGGCTGGTCGGAATGGGTTTGGCCTCTCCGCTCTCCTGATGATGGGCGTCTCCGTTGTCCTGAAGATGGCCCCCTCCTCTCTCCAGAAGATTGACTTCTCTTTTCCCCTGATGACGAGCGTCTCTGCTCTCCGGATGATGGACGCTTTTGTTCTACTGATGAAGAACGTTTTTGACCTCCCGATGAAGGGCGTCTCGGCCCTCCGGAGGATGGCCGTCTTTGTCCGCCACCTGAACGACGGCCGATGTCTGGTTTTTTTGAAGCTTCAGCCGAATTATCGACAAGCGGAAACGGATGATCTGGTATTACTGTGATCTTTTTGCCGATCAGTTTTTCGATATCTCGAATGTAGGACTTCTCTGAAGCATCGCAGAAGGAGAATGCCGTGCCATTAGCACCGGCACGGCCGGTGCGGCCGATGCGATGCACATAGGTTTCAGGCTCATTGGTCACTTCGTAATTAATGACATACTCGAGGTCATCGACATCGATCCCTCGTGCAGCAATATCGGTAGCGACAAGAACGCGAGTGCGGCCATTCTTAAAGTTCTTCAGTGCTCGCTGGCGATAATTCTGTGATTTATTCGAATGGATCGCCTCTGCAGAAATATTATTATGTTCGAGCATTCTGACGACGGCATCCGCTCCAAACTTTGTACGGGTAAATACCAATGCAGACGAGATCTTCCTATCACTAAGTACTTCGCGTAATAATGCT
>DASTAO010000375.1:0-8104 GCA_035712525.1 Kapaibacterium sp. (SeqCode) | reverse complement strand
TGGTCATCAGTCATAGCAGCGATGGCATCGGCGGCAAGTTTCGAACGAACCGGAAAGGTGTTCGTCGTGATCCAATCGTGCCAGCCCGTCCAGCCGCTTACATTGGGTGGTTGGAAGATCGTTTGGAGCATGGCATCCATGCTTGCTTCCATTGTTTTTCCGTAACCCAACTGGCGGGCAAAGCCTATGACATATTCAGCCGGTGTTTTGATCTGAGCGCCGATGTTAGCATTATCATAAAAGTGAGCACTCTTTAGTAATGCATCTATCACCGGCTTGATCTGAAAATTATTATCGGTAAAGATCTTTGCCATTGCCGTAATGACGGTTTCATCGGTACCACTTGGGCTGCTATAGACAAAGAACCGGTAGATCTTGCGGCAAACAAAGATCGCTGTCTCCTGAGTACGCTGAGCAATGATCGTATCGATCAGTTTTTCTATTTCATTTTTCTTTACGAGAAATTCGGTATTCTCGGCATCGGGTACGGCTGCGAATTGTACTCCGAGATAGGTCTTCGAGCCTTGGTCATGATCGAGCGGATTGAAATAGCTCGAGAAGATACCGCTCGGTGGAGTGAAGGAATTAGTGTAACGACAAGTATGCCAACCGGTCAGGATGCGTGCCGCTTCACGAACATCGCCCTCACTATAATTTCCAATGCCCATGGTGAAGAGCTCCATTAGTTCACGAGCATAATTCTCATTCGGATGGCTTTTGTTATTGAGATTACCACCAAGGAAGATGATCATCCCTCCATCGATCGTAGCACCGAAAGCCATATCTCGAAAACTGGCAAGGCACAGTGCGCGGAAGAGTTGATTCTGGCGATAGAGCAGCGGGGCCTGGACGTAGTCGATATTATCGAGATTGAATTGTGTGGTGAAATGTCCGCTCCAAAAAAACGTCATCTTCTCGACGATCGAAAGCGGCGAGCTCACAAAGACATCCTGCCACCATTTCTGTAAGGTCGCCATGGTTGATGCGAAGCCGCCAATGATACCATTCTGAACAACGGGATCGCTGATCTGAAAAGGATCTTCGGTTGCTACATCTGCAGCAGCAGGGCGGGCAGGATCGCTTGGAGTATTTAATAACAGATCGACAGCAGCCGAAGGAGTAAGCCCCATAAGCTGAGTGATCTCCCCCCATTTCGGCAGCATCATCGTGCGGCGAAGCAAATGCCCGACACGGGTTGCATCCCATGGAGCGGAAGCGCTTGGCACAAACGGCTCTAAGCCTGTCGGCAGGGTGCGCTCGGCAGGGGTATAGTTAGTACCGGTTCTGGGGGTATAGAATGAGGTAAGAAATGCTCTTCTATCCATCGGTTTTCTCCTCTACGAGATGATTGTACAACTCAACTAATGGTAAGTATGAAACCCGTTTTTTTTGGGAAAGTTACAGTGGAGTAATTCGGACACTCCTGTCCGACCATGGTTCAGAGGGAAAATGTTCGATAGTAGGTCGGACACTCTTGTCCGACCAATGGTACGGCGGACCGAAAGATAGTTGTGGCTGAAAGAGGACAGACAAGAGTGTCTGTCCTACTTTTATTACTCTATTACTTTAATGACTGTATCTCTTATTGCTTCGAAGATATTTTTCTCTGCATCAGTAAACCGATTAAACGACGGACTATCAATATCGAGCACACCATAAAGCGAACCATCTTTCTTAATCATCGGGACAACGATCTCTGAATTCGATGCACTATCGCAGGCGATGTGGCCTTCGAATTTGTGGACATCTTCAACGACGATCGTTTCTCGTTTTTCTGCTGAGGTGCCACAGACACCTTTGCCCATTGGGATCTTTGTGCAAGCGGGTTTGCCGGCGAAGGGGCCTAAGTATAATTCAGTACCATCGTAGAGATAATATCCTGCCCAGTTCAGATCGGGTATCGTATCGAAGATAAACGCAGCGGAGTTTGCGAGCGTCGTGATCGGATGATCGTCGCTTGAAAGTAAGGCTGAGAGATCGCGGATGATGTCTTGGGAATTCAAAATTAAAAATGCAAAATGAAATCCAATAGTAGCCTGCGGCTACCGGTATAGTTAACAGTTCGGGATTGGAATTGACTTCCGGAGGAAAAAAGTATGGTTTGAGTACATTAACATTGTCATTCCGAATGGAGCAAAGCGAAATGAGGAATCCCCTGAGGTATTCGCAATTACTTCAGGGGATTCCTCGCTTCACTCGGAATGACAGTGAAAAATCGTATTGGCACAAAAGACACAAAGTAAAATACCACTACTGGAAAAACGATACAAAGCAGGCTTGGTTACCCAAGCCGCTTTGCATCAGCCTTTTCCATACTGGTGAGAAACTTTGGTTATGCCGCTGCGGCGTGGGTCCTTCCTTCGAATGTAATGGCCTCGGCTTCTTCGAGATAATCGTCAGCCAAGCGCTTCAGGAGTTGGAGTTCGTTCAGATTGAGGGCGACAAAGATCGGTTCGCTCTCGGACGTTACGTGGGCATCATGCAGTTTGCGGCTAAGCGCAAGAAGTCTATCAAGTGTTGCTACCATTTGTCGTGTAAATGAGGGGTTAATACACTCTGTAAGAAGATTCGAAATCACAAGGCTCGAAGATTAGAAGTAGGTACTACGAAGCTTCTGACTTAGTTTTCGATTCTTCATTCCGTGCTCCCGGCAAATGGGAGCACAGAACTTTCTACTACAAATATGCAACATTTTTTGTCTAAATCCAAATTTTTTTAGTAAAAATCTTCAAAAAAATGCAAAATGTTGAAAATTTGTTCATTGTGCTCCCAACACTGGGAGCACTAAATTAACCTGTGAGCTCCCGGTGATCTGCCTATCATGCTCCCGTGGCTCATCGGCGGTAATTTCAATGATATCATAGCGTTCGACCTTCATAAAATCCTTATTTTCTACCGTTTTATCGCGCTTATTCATTATAAATTGGGCTCTTGCAGGCTCTCCGCATAATATTGCTCGTGTCCTTCCCTTTTCATCGAAGCGTTCGCTGACCGAGCGCCAGAGGTTTTGCTTGCCGAGAATATTTGGAAGTGTCTGCCCATGGCGATTCATTATGATATAAGTACTCTTTAAGGATAACCGAAGTGTTGCACCAGCTTCGTCTATGATGCGAATAAAATCAAGCCGCTCCCATTTATATTCGCTGTGGCACCAGTTGTCGGTATTTTCTAGAGCCGGGCAATTTGATTGACGAGTGCAGGGAGCATAAATTGTCCAAGCATTCTTTACGGCTGCATCACGAAACGACAGTAATCGGCGAGATTGCTTTCGAGTTGCCGGTTCGATCATCAGAACTACTCCATCGTTCGAAAGAAGTGTGGGGAACGTGGTTAGCAATCGTTCTTCTGCCTCCTCACTTAGTTCATTGAGCGTGTTCATCATCACGATGAGATCGAATTTCTCCTCGAATGATATCGGCGTTTCGAGATCGTGTACTCTCGTTGTTAGTTTGCTTTTTATACTTGTGCAGTGCTTTAGGTATTGAAAGTGGAAGCGTTGAATGTCTTTTATATTCTGTGCTACTGAATCGACTGCTGTGATATCCAGATCGATCGGATGCTGTACTTCTGTTTCGAGAAAATCAAGTATGCCCCAGATCGCTGCACCGGTGCCGGTGCCGAGATCGAGAATGCGCAGTGAAGGCTTATCAAAGAAATCACTTAACGCTAATTCACGTAACGGCGGAATGATCTTGAGATAATTCGTTGTCGTGTAATAGAGTTGATACGCTTTGCGAATTTCCGGATCGGAAAGATAGTGCTGTGCTAAGAAGGACTCTCTGCCAACCGTCAGTCCTTCGTTGAGCTTAGTAACCGATTCGGCGATGCGCTCAAGGCTGGCGCGGGTTTCGCGGCGCTTGACGTCGTCACGGCCCAACTTGATGCCGAGAACCTCTTCGAGAGTTTTCGTGTAGAGTTCGCTTGTTGTGAGTACGGATCTCGATATCGCCACTGAATCGCCAAAGATTGTTGAAGCTCCAAAATTACGGAGCCGACGCAGCCGAGTCTTCTCGTTCGTCTGGAAGCTTGCTGTTTTTCTAATTTTATTTCCAGTACTTCAGGTCATCATTCTCAGGTTTATTAATCCTCCGGTATCGACGATGATGGTCTATCAAAGCTTCGAGCGACTCTTCTCCGGAGAAAGCATGTCGTTCTCACATACGAACATATCGTGGGAAGAAATGCCGGACTCGTTCATTCAATCGGTCGTTGCCGCAGAAGATCAGAAATTTTATTCGCACAACGGATTCGATTGGACGGAGATCGAGAAGGCACAGAAAGATCATGAGCGGCATCCGAACCGGCCGATGCGCGGAGCGAGTACGATCAGCCAGCAAACCGCGAAGAATTTATTTCTGCCTCCATGGCATCTGATGATCCGAAAAGGCGTCGAAGCATACTATACGTTTTTGATGGAGCATCTTTGGAGTAAGCAGCGGATCATCGAGACATATGCAAATATTGTCGAGCTTGCACCGGGTGTGTATGGCATCGAAGCCGGAGCGCAGTATCATTTTCATAAACATGCCTCGCAGTTAAGCGTGGGCGAATCAGCCTATCTGGCATCAGTGCTGCCGAACCCCAAGCGATGGAGCGCTTCGAAGCCGACACCATACATTCAGCGACGGGCGGCGAGAATCATGAGGCAATCGAGAGGATTGCCGGCTGACGAGGATGAGGATGGAGAGCCGGATTGAGTTGTATCCGTAGCGCCGGCATCTTGCCGGCACCAGTAGGGCATTTCGTAGACTATTCGAAGTGGTCAGTGGCTGAATGAATGCCGGCAGGATGCCGGCGCTACGCAACTTATCCACCACTTATGAAGCTTTTTCTCCCGGTTCCCAAATAATATGGGAAAAATTGTCGTAAAATTAGGGCATCGGAACTCACCGTGGAAAATCGTGAAAATAGTATTAGAATAGGTTTATGGTGTATAAGAAGCGGGTCATGCACAACTTGCTCACAATAGTCTCAAGCTTAGAAAAGTAATCCACAGAGTTATCCACTTTGTTGTTAGCAATTATCAACACGTCTTTTGAGCCCAATTTTATCGCAATATTACGTGTGGACAAGCCTCAAACAGCGCATCAGGCAATGATTTGGCAATATTGTGCTCTCCGAATCCTTGTATTACGCCATCTTTAAGCACTCGAAACCGTGGGAGGGGCAATAATATTGAAGACTGGGATTTTAAGATGTAATTCGATGCAACGAATTTGAGGCAACGAGCTAAGATTTCAGCGGCTTAACGTTTAGATTCTTCGCTTCGCTCAGAATGACAACGAAGCAGCATGACCACACGGTAGCCGCAGGCTTTAGCCTGCGTTCGTTATTGATAGTATAGTTACTGATGGTATAGTGCTATTGAAAGACGCAGACTAAAGTCTGCGGCTACCTTTTTATCTCATATTCTTCCCAAAAATCTGCAACTATTTGATTGGTAAAGTGTCTTTCAAATACGTACGTACACGACCAGAATACTTATGCATCACGCTCCTCGCATCCTTTTTATTGCCGCCTTATTACTACTAATCCGGGCAGTGCCTTCGTTCGCCCAGGGGAAAGCTTCCTCAGCCGATGCCAGCAAGAAAATTCACGACTGGATAAAGCATGAATTGGCCTCGAATCCGAATAAGAAAAAACTTGCTCAAGTCTGCGATTCGTATGAGCGCCGATTATTATTAGAAGCTTCTGCTGCATTGAAAATTCCGTTATCGGATCTGGCAGGCGAACCGATGGACGAGATCATGGAGGCAAGCCAACCTGCCGATACCGGGGTATCGTTGAATGTTTCTAAAAATCCTTCCCGGTGCCAGAATGAGACTTCGATCGCGATCTGCCGCACGAACCCTGCGATCATCATTGCGGGTGCAAACGATGCAAGGACTTTTCTCGATGCAAAAGGCCAGCCGGTATTTGTAACGACTAATTCAGGAAAGACATGGGCGACCGTCTTTATTCCTGTTCACGCTAATTATACCTCTGCCGGCGACCCGGTACTGGTGAGCGGCCCGGACGGAAAGCTGTATTATGCCTATCTGCTTAGCGCTGTTGATGGAACAAGCAACATCATTGTCGCTTCAAGTACTGATGGAAGAATTTGGAAGAATGGCAATCCCGTTGCTAAAGATGCGCCGCCCGATGGCATCCGATACATCGAAGATAAGGAGCAGATGTGTGTCGATCAGAATCCGGCAAGCCCGCATTACGGGAGATTATATCTTGTCTGGATACGCTTTGAGATCGACGAGACTGTATTTGAAATTACCGCACAAACACTTCGCGTAACTTTTAGCGATGATAATGGCAAGACCTGGAGCACGCCCACGATCATTGCCGAAGGAGCCTGTCAGTTTAGCTCGATCCATACAGGAAAGAACGGAGAGCTTTTTATCAGCTTTAGCCTTCAGCTTCCAAACGAACATCACCTTTATACTTCTACCGATGGCGGCAATTCCTTCACACCACATACGGTCGGGACGTTTACCGACTATCCGCCCAACGTCGATGGACGCGATGCGCTTAAGGGAGATTTTGGATTCCGGTGTTTCCCGTACACTTCGTTCGATGTCGATCAAAAGACGAACAAGATCTATTTTGTCTATGGCGATTATTACAGCGAGACCGAAGCAGCGCTCCATTACTTGACAAGCACCGATCTCGGTGCCACCTGGAAGCCTGAACATCTTATAGGCTATGGCACGAGCAGCCCTGAGCTTGGCGATCCGCATGATCGTTTCTGCCCATGGGTTACGTTCAATCAGAAAACGGGCGATGCCCTATTGACTTATTATTCAAGCGAACGCACCGACGATAATTTAGAGATCTCGGCGTTTCGCACCCGGCTCAATGGTCCGGTAACAGAAAGTCCAAAGCCGCTCGAACTTACCGATTTCGATCCGACAACAATGCAGTTCGTCGCGGGGCAATCCGAAACGGCATTCATTGGTGATTATATCGGCTCTGATGTGACCGATACCGTCTATGCTGCTGCCTGGGCACGCAGTAACGGAAGCGCAACCGATGGCGAAGTGTATGTATATGTTGGAATGCCGAATCATCCGGCAAGTGCAGTCGGTCCTTCGATCGTAAAATCGGATCGCTTACGCTTGGCTTCGGTCTTCCCGAATCCTTCGACCGGTACCGACATTCATTTTAATTATTATGCACCGGAAGCAACGCATGCTTCGCTCGTACTTTATTCAACAGATGGCAAGAAAGTCGCAACGATCTGGAATGGCGAACTCATCGAAGGTTCGAGCATTGAAACAGCATCGCTGAAAAATATTGCTGCCGGTGCGTATATCCTGAGCCTTGAAACGAGTGAAGCGAGAGATGAGATTAAGGTTGTAGTGAAGTAGTCTGAACCGTGATTTTATGAGATTTGAAAGATTAATGAGATTTGTAAGAACAGGGTGGATGGGTTTATTCATTCTGCTTTTTTATTGTACAAATGCCTTTGGTCAAATCGATACGTGCACTTATTTAAAGCGGTGGGATTATATTGATGTATTTAATCAATCTGATGCAAAAAAGAAATATGACACCCTTCGAATATTTATCGAGAGGTGTGCAGCTTCCGACAATGAGTCATGGAGAGTTTTTAGCTCGATTGATGGAGCTATGCAGAGGTATTCAGCCAGTACCAGCCGTTACGATCTATACCGTACTTGGTTGATCTCGATTCTCTATTTGAATACAACCAACCCAGAATATTTTTGTCGGGTCATGGGGTCTATTTCAAGTACATTTCAATCTGGCAAATATTTAATAGTAGGAAATTTTGCTGTCCGTAATTTTATTCGCCATTATCATTCCGAATGTTGGAATAATATCGATGAGGAATCATACATAGAAGACAGTATCCAGGCTTCACAAGAAGGATTTGATATTGCGAATCTTCCGCCACTCGATTCACTTGGCTTAGGATTCTTACTAAAAGCAACTGCCCCAACACCATCGGTAATAATAACGAATAACCTTGCTTCCTTTACCTCTTCACCCAACCCCTTCAAAAACGAAACGCACCTTCACTTTCATTTGAATCGGATGGCTTATACTACTATTGGTATTTATGATGTGCTCGGCCATCAGGTTTGGGGTG
>DASTAO010000374.1:0-3070 GCA_035712525.1 Kapaibacterium sp. (SeqCode) | reverse complement strand
AGCACCGTCAAGTACGCGAAGCGAACGCTCTACTTCGACCGTAAAATCTACGTGGCCTGGAGTATCGATGATCTGGATCTGGTGATCGCGCCAGGTACAAGTCGTAGCAGCGGAGGTAATGGTAATACCGCGCTCTTTTTCCTGCTCCATCCAGTCCATGGTGGCACCACCTTCATGAACTTCACCCATACGGTGCACGACACCGGTGTAATAGAGGATACGCTCGGTAGTCGTCGTCTTACCGGCGTCGATATGCGCCATAATACCAATATTGCGCGTCTTATCTAATGAATATTTACGTGCCATAACTCTTTAATAATACAAAATTTACTGAAATAAAAAAACCTTTATTTTTATAGCCAAGTGATAACTAAAAGTGGGTAATTTTAGTTCGAAAAAAGCACCTATCAACCTCATTCCAAAGCCATCATTCTGAGCAAAGCGAAGAATATCTATAAGGCTGTACTCCCTATCTGCACAAAAGCCTATGCCAGAATCCTGCAAATATGGTCTGCAACTCCTTATAATACAACATACTAATTGTGCACCTCGCCAAGTCCTTCTCCTAAAACAACTGAGCCGGCGGTTGCCGGCTCAGTTAGAATTCAGATAGGTGCCCAAATTGCACCCCGCAATATACAAAGATATCTTCCTATTGTCAAGGTGCCCGGAATATTAAATTTTCCATCCGGGCTTTTGGTTATACACCTCGATGCTACCTGATAGTTTAGAATCTGTACTCTGGATCATTGCCCGATCGCTCGCCGTCTATGCCGTGGTCTTACTCGCCTTTCGATTAGCGGGCAAACGGCATCTATCCCAGCTCTCGCTCCCGGATTTTGCCTTGATCTTGCTGATTTCGAATGCGGTGCAGAATGCGATGGTTGGCAACGATACTTCCCTCGTAGGAGGCATTATAGCGGCCCTTGCCCTGCTCGGCGGCAATCTACTTATCACTAAATTGCTCGCAAAGAATAATGCCACTCGTCAATTTTTAATTGGCGAACCGAAGCTGCTTGTCCGTAATAGTAAGATAGTTGATTCCTCCCTGCATTCCGAAGGATTAAGCGAATACGATCTGCTCGAAGCAATAAGAGAACACGGCTTTGAATCTCTTGATGAGGTCCGGACAGCTATTATCGAAAACGACGGCTCCATCTCCATTATACCCTACCCGACAAAAGGCACTCACATTGAGCATCACTTCGGCCCAATTACAAAACGGCGCCGAGGCAAAAAGCAGCAATTATAGCTGGTAATTTACGCGGACAAAGCATCTCCCTCTTGTGTTATACGCCGGATTTCATTCCAGCTCTTTTTTAATTTTGCATTTTTAATTTTTAATTCTATCCAAGGTTGATCGCAGTCGAACATTTATCGGTGCAATTCGGAGGGAGCTATCTCTTCCGTGATGCTTCATTTACGCTAAGCCATAGCGACCGAGCCGGTATTGTCGGAGCTAACGGAGCCGGAAAGTCCACCCTCCTGAAGATCATCATGGGTATGCAGCAGCCGGAAGATGGCCAGATCCAGACACCCCGTGATTTTCAACTCGGATACCTCCCACAGGAAGTCGCCTTTGATACTGTTACTCTTGAGCGAAGCGCCCTCAATGAAGTAATGTACGCCAAGTCTGACGTTGTCGAATGGCAAAATGAACTCGACGATATCCAGCTTTATCTTGCCGGTGATGTAGACCACACTTCCGACGAGTATATGAAACGGCTGGAGCGATTCGGCGATCTGCATCATAAATTGGAAATGGCGAATGCCTATTCGCTTGAAGCCGATGCTTCCCGCATTCTAAACGGCCTTGGTTTTTCAGAAACCGAGCTGCACCGACCAGTAAAAGAATTCTCTGGCGGCTGGCAGATGCGTATCCTTCTCGGCAAGTTACTGTTGCAACATCCTGATGCCCTGCTTCTTGACGAACCGACAAACCATCTCGATCTTGCCAGCTTGTTATGGCTTGAAGAATACTTAAAAGGCTATGATGGAATTGTCGCCATTGTATCGCACGATAGAGCGTTCTTGAATTCACTGACGAATAAAACGGTCTACGTCTCTCCTTCCAAAACGATCGAAGCATTTACCGGCAACTACGACTCCTTCGAAAATGCCCTTGCCGAACGCGAAGCACAACGAGCAGCTCAGGCAGCGAACATTGCATCGAGAAGATCTGAGATGGAGCGCTTTGTCGAAAAATTCCGATATAAAGCAAGCAAAGCAAAACAGGCTCAATCGAGAGTAAAGATGCTCGAACGTATGGAGCGCATCGAACTCACCGAACATGAGCCATTCATTCATTTTGATTTTCCCGAAGCCCGTCAATCAGGCCGAACTGTCTTTGAAATAAAAGACGGCGCAAAAAGCTACGGCAGTAAAAAAGTATTCGATGGCTGCGAGCTTCGCATCGAACGTGGCGACCGCGTTGCTTTTCTCGGCAGAAACGGTGAAGGCAAAACAACACTCGGAAAGATCCTTGCCGGAGTAGAAAAACTAACTGGTGGAGAGAACGTCCCGGGCCATAATGTAACGCTTGGATACTATGCACAGCACGTTACCGATACGCTTGACCCCAAGGCAACGGTATTCGAAACAATGGATACCATTGCCCGCTCGCTTTACTTCGATTCCGATAAAAAGCTCAACTACAATGAATCGCAGCTTCGAGCTATTCTCGGTTCATTCCTGTTTCGTGGCGATGATGTTATTAAGCTTGTAAGAGTATTATCCGGTGGTGAAAAATCCCGCTTAGCACTGGCAAAGCTATTACTAACTCCTTCTAATACCCTTATCCTCGACGAACCGACGAACCATCTTGATATGCGGTCGAAGGAAGTGCTTAAGCAGGCGCTCCTCACCTTCGAGGGTACGATCATTGTTATAAGCCATGATCGTGATTTCTTAAAAGACCTTTGCGACCGTGTTATTACTTTCGGCGATGGCAAGGTAAAAGAATATTTCGGCGAGCTTGAAGATTACATCACCGAACTCGATATTAAAGAGCGCGAGGAAGTAGCAGCCTCTAAACGGGCATCAAAATCCGGAACAACAAAAGTTGTTGAAT
>DASTAO010000373.1:0-16288 GCA_035712525.1 Kapaibacterium sp. (SeqCode) | reverse complement strand
TACTTCCCTCCGATGGCCACATGCCATTCGGCATATCCCCAAAATTATCCGAATGCGATCTGATTGCCCGTTCGATCTGCTCGCGAGCATCATCAGGATACGAAAAAGTACTTGTTGGAAGAAGAATGTCCGCCACCGCCTCGCGAGCCGAGTTAGTATCACAAAGCAGCGGAAGGATGGGATGATAATAGGGTGAGGTTGAAAGTTCTACGCCGCCTTGTATAGCTAGCGAGGTATGGGTTTCAATGATCGACCGTAATATTCGATCATGCTCCTGAAAAACGATCTGCTTTTGTTCTTCCGTAAAATTCCTATCTTGTGCGACGAGAGAAGCAAGGGGCTCAACATCTTTAGATAACTGACCGGTCCAAGCCAAGAGGAATAATACTTCGAGATCAAGAAAATCCTGATTGTATGTCCAGTGCTCAAGATGCAATAACTCAGTATAGCGCTTTGACTTTGCAATGATCTGGTTTCTATTTGCATGGAAACAATATTTAGTAACTATATCGCGCTCGTCGGAGCTAAGGCTGCTAACCTGTTTTCTAAGCACGTCAATCAGTCGATCACTCCCTCCATTGATATAATCTTCTAATTGCTCGACGAGTGATGGTGCCAGATTAATCGTTACATGCATCTTGGGGTTGGCTTGCAGGTGCTCAGCCATCTCCAGATAATCTTTGGTAGCATGCAAATACACCCAAGGCAATTGATAAGCCGGACCGGACTTATAATATGGCTGGTGCTGATGCCATAGCAATGCTATCTTTATCGGGATGGTCATTATTCTTTAAAAACAAAAAAGCCGCCGAAAGCAGTTTTCCGACGGCTATAATTCTTTGTGGCTCATTACGCTTTTCTAAAGCGAATGATATGAAGCTTCTCAAATTTATTTTCGGTCTTTGCTAAGAGCCGGGCAATATTCGAGCGATGGCGATAGATCAAAAATAATGAAAGAGCGATCGCCCCGACGATCATCGTGTGATAACCGTAAATATCGACGCCGAACACATTCTGGCGAACGAACATCGTCGTTGGAAACATGATGGCAGCACTGATCGAACCAAGCGACACATACCCCGAAGCAAACAGCACGAGTAGGAAAATACCGACCGCAATTCCCGTTTCCACCGGAGCTAATGTTACGAGCATGCCAAGCGTCGTATTAATGCTCTTACCACCCTTCCAGCCGCCAAAGCAGGTATAACTATGGCCGATTACAGCAGCCGCACCGGCGAAGAAGCGGAACACGGTAATATCCTGAAATGGAGTTTGATTATGAAATGGAAGGCCGTTGAATAGGAATGTGGCTAATAATACTGCCGCAACACCTTTTGCAATATCGAGTAGTTGGATGGTTAGCCCAAGCTTCCAGCCAAGTACTCGGAAAGCATTGGTCGAGCCCATGTTACCCGATCCTTTAGTACGTAAGTCAAAACCTCTAAACCGTTTGCTGATAATGACGCCGAAAGGAATCGCGCCAAGAAAGTAGCCAACAGTCATTACGAATAATAAACTTAGCATTTATGAGTTTTTTCTACAGCCTAATACAACAATAGTTTTTTCCAGAATGTTCTTTTTTCGTGTTTGATCTTATGAAGTAAGTCATACGAGAAAACGGCATTATGGGAGTATTATGCAGATATTCCGGAAAGATACAGATCCAAACGCGTAAGGTCTTCAGGATATGTTACTTTGAGGTTCATTTCATCACCTATTACAAGCTTCGGAAATATTCCTATCCTCTCCAATAGCTGGGATTCATCGGTCGCCGTAAATCCATCCTGATTGGCAGTCTCATAAGCTTTTATGAGGAATTCTTTGCGGGCCCCCTGGGGAGTTTGTGCTCTCCAGAGTCCCTCTCGAGGAATGGTTGAAACAGCCAATTCTTTCTCCGCGCGTTTTATCGTATCGGTTACCGGCAGAGCAGCGAGTGCAGCATCGTACTCTTCGCAAGCTATGATCACTTCACTAATTATCCGTTCGTTTATGCAAGGCCTCGCAGCATCATGTACAAGAATAATATCGCTTTGATCTTTGATCGAAAGAGCACGAATCCCATTCAGAACTGATTGTTGCCTTGTAGCTCCGCCATCAACGATTTCGATTCGTTCGTTGATCGTACTGGCAACAATGGGCTTTAACTCTTCCGATACCACGATCACAATTCGCCCCACGAGCGGATGCTGCAAAAAACAGTCGACTGAGTGGAGATACATCGAGCGGCCGGCTAATGATGCCAACTGCTTTTGAGTGCCAAACCGTAATCCTGAACCGGCAGCAACGATAATTATATCTGCTTTTGCGGCAAGAGATTTATCAATCATAGGTACAAAGATACACCGGAATTTACGCGAGCAGACGTAGGGTAAAAACCCTTATTTTTTTGCCGGAGGCGGAGGAGCTGCCTGAGTGCGATTCTTATTTTGCTCTTGGCGAAGAAGTTGTTTGCGGCACTCAAGCTTCTTGGTAAGTTCATCGCGGGTTACATCGCTACTAGCATTATTCTGGGCCTTTGTCTTCTGCGGAGCCGTCGTCGTAGGTGCAGCAGAAGACCCGGTTGCAGCAGGGGAAGCTGCTGGTTTTTCCGGCGGCCTTTCTACAGACGGCGCCTGAGCAAACGCTGTGGCGGCTGTAAAAGCTAAACCCATACTAAGTACAAAAACGCGAATCATTGATCGTTCCTTCTGTAATCGCTAATCCCAACAGCAAAATTTCGGGTTTTAGTCCGCAAAAAGGGGTTAATTATTTTTAATAGAAATTTAGACTAATGGTAATGTAATAATGAATTTCGATCCCTTCCCCGGCTCGCTTTCAACCTCGATCTGCCCTTGGTGTAAGTCTATGATCGATTTAACGATAGCAAGTCCTAACCCAAGAGAGCGGGCGACATATTCCGCCCCCCGATGCGAACGGGCTTCTTCAGTACGATAAAAGCGCTGAAAGATCTTATCCTGATCTTCAAGAGCAATACCTTTACCGGAATCGGAGACACCAAATCGTACTTCTTTTCCGGAGCGTTCTAAGAACATCGTCACCTCGCCACCTTTCGGTGTATACTTGAGAGCATTATCGAACAAGTTCATAATGACCTGGTAAAGCTTTGTCTTATCAGCGCGAATAATAGCCTGGTCACTAACGATCTTGCTATGAAATGTCAGTTCTCTATCGATGGTAAGAATCTCAGCATCTTCGGCGATAGAGCGAAGGAATTCGGCAAGGTCGAAGGTTTCGAGTTCAAGGGTTAGACGATGATCATCAGCTTTTGCGAGCAATAATAATCCTTCTACGATTCGCTGCATCCGTGCCACTTCCTCGGTCATACTCGAAAGCATTGATTCAGCAGCAGCCCGATCGATCGTTTGCGAAGCAGCGATCTTCCGCTGCATTTGCTCTATCTCACCACGAAGAATCGCTAACGGCGTTTTTAATTCATGTGATGCATCACTGGAAAATTGGGCAATCCGTTCAAAGGAGCTTTCAAGTCTGCCGAACATCGAGTTGAGTGTCGAAACGAGTAGGCGTAACTCCCTATCTTGTCTTGCCGGCATAGAGATACGCTGAGAAAGATTCTTTGCGCTGATGTCCTGTGCTGTCTCGGCAATCTCTTCAAATGGCTTTAAGGCTTTTCGAGAGAGGACAAGCCCACCGAGCGAGGCGATAACAAGCGCTATCGGCAGCAAGAACAAGTATGTTCGAAGCAGTCCGGAAACCGTATCATCGATATAGTTTGTAGAAAACGAAACGATCACTCCGAATTGCTTTGAGCCGACATACGCCCCGCGAACTTCATCATCATTAAAGATCGAGGAGCCGAGCGTAACTGCCGTATCGCGTTCGATGGAGAAATGATTCTTATAGACATTGTAAAGCGATTGTGACGAGAGATTTTTCGTTCGGAAGATCACTGGTAGCTTCCCTGAAGAATCAGGCGCCTTCGCCAATATCTCAACCATATTATTGCGCTTACTTGTCAGCGTACGTTCGACAATCAGATCGAACGGATTAGCCGCACTGCTATCCTGTGCCGAAAGCTGATTCAGCATTTCATTCATCAGGTAGGAAAGAACCCTGTCGGTCAGTTCATCTCCTTTAATGGTATCCGGAGTTTGTGCTAATGCTTCATCGATAATATCTTTGAGCGATCGAGGAACATTCGTTTTTGGAGTGGTCGATGAAGTTGCTAATTGCTGAGTTGTTCTCGTCTCAACAAGTCGTAGAGTTGCCCTCGCATCATCAAGCAAAGCAGTGTCGAGCTCATTTGTAAGAGAGCGGTATAACAGAATATACTGAATAGCCCCGACAGCAGCGACGGTCATCACCACCAAAAATGCATACCACAGGACAAGCCGAATTCTCAGCATTTAATCACTTGTATCGAAGTGATAGGATAACGATACCCAGGGCGCAACCGTTTGGAATTCCCAGGAATGTGGT
Source organism: Kapaibacterium sp. (SeqCode) (assembly GCA_035712525.1). Taxonomy (GTDB): domain Bacteria; phylum Bacteroidota; class Ignavibacteria; order Palsa-1295; family Palsa-1295; genus JAFDZW01. The sequence goes on along the minus strand of DASTAO010000373.1, from coordinate 11,851 downwards.
TTGGTGATCGCCAATATTCCAAACTCACCTGCAAGTACCTTGCCCCAGATTCGAAGGCCAATCGAAAAGCCATCTGACTCCGATTCGCTGATAAACCAATTTTCGGTGACAATGGCATTGTGGTTTGAAATATCGTAGATCCCACCGACCATAAAGATAGCAGAGCTTGACTCCCTCGAAGCCGAATACCCCCCGCCAAATCCTGAATACACTCCGAACTTGGAAGTTGTGTAGCCAATGACACCGAATCCATACAACGAGCCTTCCCAACCGCGACTTTCACCAGTCATATTTGTAATTGCCAAACCACCAACTCCTGAAAATCCGCTATAATTAAATATCTCGAGGCCTGCCATTCCATAATACAACACATGAGAAGAGATCGTAAATGGCGTAAAGCCGCCGCGAACAATGAGTTCGTCGATCACTCCGTAATTAATGCAAGGAATACTTAATTCGGCAAGTTGGATAGTACCGTTATTTGCCGGCAGCGTAACGGAAGTCGGTGCCATGAATAATCGGAAGGCATTCGGATCGGTAGACGGATGCAACGAATCACTTTGCGCAAAGCTAACTCCGACACTTGAGCAAAGAGAAAGAAGACCAATAAGAAAACTCTTGCGAAGGCTCACTCTTTTATACCGTATCCGACACCACGTTCGCTTAAGATCAATCGTTCTTCGTCAGGCCTATTGCCATCAAGCTTTTCCCGAAGCCGCTTGACATACACATCGATGACATTCGAACCCATTGTAAATGAATATCCCCAGACGCTCTGAGTTATGACCGAACGGGAAATAATCTTTCCCTTATGGCGAAGCAGAAATTCAAGGAGTTCATACTCTTTGACGGTGAGCGGTATTTTTTGCTCTTCAGTAGCTGAACCCGATTTCAGGCGCTTAGCGGTATGAGTGATCGTATCGAGGACAAGATCGTGAGAAGTGAGCTGCGTCTTCTTCTCCATATCCGAGCGGCGAAGCAGCGAGCGGACTCTTGCACTTAATTCTTCAAAAAGAAACGGCTTGGTTAAGTAGTCATCCGCTCCGGCATCGAGCCCCTCGACTTTATCCCCTACTCCGGATTTTGCGGTTAAACAGAGGATTGGTACACCACGACCAGAAGTACGAAGTTCTTTAATGACATCGATGCCCGATTTCTTTGGCATCATGACGTCGGTAATGATAAGATCATACGAATCCGTCATTGCCCGCTGAAGGCCTTCCTCTCCGTCGAAGGCAACATCGACATCATACTTTTCTTCGCGTAACCCTTGCTCGACAAATCGAGCGACCTTCTTTTCGTCCTCAATAACCAGTATTCTCATTAGTACCAGAGTTTTTGACTATTCTAATAACCAAAACTACGGCAAAAAAATTGGGAAGTTGCTCTTTTGGAATAGAACGGTGAGTTAGGAATTTAGCTCCCCTAAATCTCAATCCCATCACTTTGCGTACTCTGTTTTGGTATGGATTTTGTAAATAAGTTAATATTGTAGAGAATAAGTTAGCGGGAAAGGAACTACTGAATGAGTTTCAAACGGTACCCCACTCATCACATTGCCATTCTTATTTCAATTGCAGTTATTTTTGGCTGTGCTTCAAATTCAACGACGGTTGTCCATAACCGGCTTTGGTTCGATACTACTAAAGCAGTCGAACGAACCTTCACTGCCGAACAAAAAGATACGATAGCCACTGAAATAAAGAATATCGTTTCCGTATTTGGCGCAGATCAGGCCGCCGTCGCCAAGATAGATTCATCAGATCCATTTCATTCGGTTAGAAATCTCGATCCGTATTCGAGAGTTTATGATGCAAGCGATTCATATTACACCGATTATTTTCAATTGCAGCGATTTAATGATAACCCGTATGGTCTTATTCTCGAGCAGACAGCACAAGGAGCAAAAGTCGTTACCATTCATCGCTCAAGAAAAGTGCATATCCCATTAACATCCGGGGTAACGATTCTCTCCATCGGTGGAAAATCTATCAACGAGTATAGCGCCGATGATCTTGCGCTGGCATTATATAAAGCATCTGCTGCCGGGACTACGATCGAAGTACAATACAGAAGCGGATTAAAGCGTAAGATGAAATTGCCGAAAGTCGAGGATTTTAGTCCAGACTTTATTTCTGCAAAGATGATCGATGATTCAACAGGATATATTCGGTTCGAAGAATTTAGTGAAAACATTGACGATTGGATAGAACTTGCTGCAACATCTCTTAAAGAACTGGGTATGAAATACCTATTGCTGGATCTCAGAGGAAATACCGGCGGAGTTGTTAAATATATTCTTGAGATTCAAAAAATGTTTGTGGGCTATAGCAGCCTCGATTCAATGGTCATTGGCAAACTTGATGAACGCCAATATTGGCAGCATTTTCATCGTGAAAGCATATTTACCGATCTTCCGGTCCTGATCTTAGTCGATCGTAACACCGCCAGTGCTGCCGAAGCCTTAGCAGGTGCCATGCAAGATCGTGACCGTGCCGTTGTAGTCGGCGAACAGACATACGGAAAAGGTACTACCCTAGCCGAATATAAACTACCCTATGATCTGGTGCTGCTATTAGCGAGCGGCAACATTTACTTACCGAGCGGTCGCTGCAATGAACGTCCATACAGTGGCTCGATGCGTTGTGATCTCAGATTGAACCTCGAAGGCACCGTCGATAATTTTGATCATCATGCGGAAGCAAATTATATCAATAATTATTATCAATCCCCGTCATTCAAAAGTAGAAATCTAAAGAGGCAGTTATATCCAACGATGGGCATCATTCCCGATTATATTGTTGCCGGAAAATCGGATCGAGATGAAGATCATTATTATAGCGTCGAACTTCCAAAATGGTTAGCCTACCAATACTATTCGAATATTCTTGATGACAATCAGAGGGACTCGTTAACCTATTATATCAAAGCCGACCAGTTTGCAAAAAAATACGAACCTCCGCAAGAGCTGATGAAGCAGTTGTTCAGAGTAAAAGATTACTATCATCTACACGGCGATGTAGCAGCGATCCTAAAGCTTGAGGATAAAATAAAAGTAGGATTTATTGATGCCCTGGCACACTTTCTTTATAATATGGAGTACTATTCAGACACCCAACTACTTAATGATCCCGTTGTCAAACAGGCATTATCTCGCCGGTCAGTCGCAGCAATGTTGGTTAGTAACCCGATCAGTCGATAGCAAACTCTAAGCGTGCAGTGATCGATGCCTTTTTATTCTTTGAACTGGTATTGAAGGATCCGCCGTACGAATAATCTTCGTCGGAATTAGGAGCCGTGATCTGGAATACACCCATTGCAGCATTGCGAAGCCCACCAAGCCCGCCGCCGGCTTTTACAGCTATCTGTTCAGCACGCTTACGAGCATCGTCAGCTGCAGCACCAAGCATATCGAGCTTTAACTGAGCAAGTTTAGTATAGTAATAACGAGGCTCACCGGATTCAAACTCGATACCCATATTTAAAAGCTCAGTAACTTCGCGAGCAAGTGTTTCGATCTTATCGACTTCCTTTGATTCGATATCGACGCTTTGTGAAAGAATGTAGCCTTGGAAGATCTGGTCGGTCTGCTGGCCTTCTTTATTATAGATGTATTTATAATCTTTGCGTGAAGATATCGAGCTTAATACGATCTCCTTCGGGTTTACACCTTTCGACACAAGATACTGCTTAATGCTCTCCCCTTGCTTCTTGATCTGAGCATAAGCATCCTGGATCGTCATTGACCGATTTGAGAACGAGCCACCCCAAACAACGAGATCGGAAACGAATTCTTTTTCCGCTAAGCCGACAACCCTGATTGTCTCCTTGGTTTCATGGGTTTTGCGCCAGGTGCCGGAAAGCATCATAGCTGCGATAACAATAGCTATCGAAAAGAGTAATGCACCGATCCAATATCTCATATTCATTATGATTTGGGCTATCCGAGATAGACTGTAAAGTACGATACAAAGCTACGAAAGAAAAATTGGAATGTAACAGATTTTAATTAGCCAGCAAGAGTACGAAACCGGTCGGCACTCCACTTGCATATATCCCATAGATCTGCTACCGGTTTATTCTCTATCGGAGTGGTCTGCATATATGTCGGCGGTCCATATTCGGGCGTCACGGTTATGTTATTTCCGGATGCGAGCATCATTTTCCACCATAATTCAAATCGCGCCAGATGTGATGCCCATTCAGGCGCCCTGGGGTTACTTACTTGTGGCCCATTCTCATATCCAACCCGACAATGAATATGGATCGTACGCTTTGCTGCCAGTTCAATCGCATCAACATGATCCTCAAGCATTGATTCTGTAACACAGCACCAGTGACTGAGATCGGCATTGATCTTAAGCTCCGGAAATTTCTCTAATATCACTGTTGCCTTCATCGGCGAATAGAGCGGTCGTCGCCGATGTGTTTCATGAGCTATTGGTATTCCATAGTCTTTCTCTATGGCGATAGCTTTTTCAAAGAATTGTAATTGCTCGTCAAGCGTCCATAAGTCACGTCCAGCATGTACTACGATCTTTGCCGGCGAATATTCTGAGGCGAGAGTAACAAGCCTTTTGAAATCTTCAATATGCGCTGAAACATCACTACCTTCGGTATAGATAAGCGGGATATACTGCAAGGAGAATTCACTAAGCAAACTGCGGAATTCGGCATGATCGTGAATTTCAATAACAGCTCCCTCAACACCGTCATATCCGGCAGATGATATGCGCTCGATGTTTTGCCTCATCAAGCCGTCCATTCCCCAAAGAGATTTAAAAATCTGTATAGACATTACTCCATCAAACGCATCTCATTTTGCTTTTATTCTTCTAAAACAGCTCCCCCGGTCGTCTAAAAAGATCAGTCCGCAGCGGTCGCCTCATTTTATTAAGCCCATGTTTGATCGCAAGCTTATGAAAAATAGTATGCATGAAATCGGCATACGCACCAGTTCCGGTCATCCTCGTCCCCCATTTGGAATCATTCAATCTACCACCCCTGATCATCTCGACTCTCTTTAAGACTCGCTCCGACTTTTCCGGCACATTCTTATTCAACCAATCGACAAAGATCGGCTTGATCGCAAATGGCAGTCGTAAGATAGTATGTGTACAGTAAGTCGCACCATTATCGCTAGCTTGCTTAAGAATATTCGGTACCTCATTATCATTAAGCCCTGGAATGATCGGCCCGACCATCACACCGACCGGAATATCAGCCTTCGCCAATTCCTCCATTGCCTTATATTTCATCTTGGCAGTTGAGGTTCGAGGTTCAAGTTTCCGCCTAAGGTCAGGATCAAGTGAGGTGATCGAGATTAGCGTACTCGTCAGGTTCATTGAAGCAAGCTCTTTGAGAATATCGAGATCTCGCAAGATCAAAGCATTCTTTGTAAGAATACTGACCGGATTTCGATATTCCAGAAATACTTCAAGCACTTTCCGCGTCAGCTGATATTTGCGATCAGCAGGTTGATAGCAATCGGTATTGCCGCTCATCATGACGCATTGCGGCTGCCATTTTTTGCTATCGAATGTTTTTCGCAGCAACTCAGGCGCATCATGCTTGACCATGATCTTCGTTTCAAAGTCGATGCCGGCATTGAATCCGAGATATTCGTGATACGGCCTCGCCCGGCAATAGGCGCAGCCATGTTCGCAGCCCCGATAGACATTAATGGAATAATCCATTCCGACATCCGGGCTATCGTTCTTGAATAAGATGGATTTCGCATGGTCGTTGAAAAATTGGGTCTGAATGACGGGCAATTCTTCGGCAATGTCCCAACCATCGTCAAAGGCCGAGTAACTTTTTGTTTCAAACCGGTTTGTAATTTCTAATTCTGTCCCTCGCATATTGGCATAGGTGCTTATTAATGTACCTTCCAATATAAGGACTTTGAGTTAAAAAAACAAGGTGCCTACCCAAAAAAAAATAACTATTTTTCAATATTCTGAGGGCAGTGGTTTTTATGTTCACTGTCCGGTGAATTCACAATGGAAAATTCATGATCATTTTTTTATATTCGATGCGGCTCTCAAAATATCATATTTAGCTTTCTGGGAGTCAATCCATTTCCCTACCTGAACCCCTTTGTCTTCAAGTATTTTATATGTCTCAAAAAAATGTTCGATTTCAAGTAATCGATGATCGGCGATCTCGGTATAATCGCGAAGATGATTCACACTTTGGTCACCCGCTGCAACCGCAATGATCTTAAGATCACTGCCCTTGTCATCTGTCATTTCTAGTCCTCCGATCGGAATTACTTCCAATAGTAATCCCGTAAAAAGCTCCTGATCACAGAATACGAGGATATCCAACGGATCGCCATCGTCCCATAGGGTCGAAGGGATAAATCCATAGGAGTAAGGATAATGAACTGAGGAATAAAGGACTCGGTCAAGCTTGAATATCCCCAGTTGGGCATCATATTCTACCTTGTTGCGTGATCCACGAGGTATTTCAATGATGGCATTAACCCGTTCCGGTGCATTATCACCTATAGGTATATCTTTATAATTTATCATGGTATTTTGTTATTACTTCAGTTATGAATCTCATTGTTACTTAAATCCGGGATTTCCTTATGTCTCGCAATGATTGATTACCGCGAAATTTCAATCCTCCTTTTGCCGAAGCTATTCGTTGTGATAGATAGATGCTCGAATGGCCGCTAAAAAAATAGGATAGGTAGCAAGCTATCGTGAAGTACAACAAATAGTCTGAACCGAATAACTCGGTAGACATAATGATACAGGCAAGCGGTGTATTTGTTGCCCCGGCAAACACGGCGACAAAACCAAGAGCGGCGAATAATGCAACGGGTGCATTCAATAGTGCCGATAAAGCATTCCCTGCCGTGGCTCCAATAAAGAATAACGGGGTAACCTCACCGCCCTTAAAGCCGCTTCCTAACGAAATGGCTGTGAACAGACTCTTCCAAAACCAACTTAATGGCGTAGACCCTGTTTCATGAAAAGCCGATTGGATACTGACGCCATTCTCTCCTGCCGATGAAACTCCAAGACCAAGATAATCCCGTGTGCCAAGTAAATAGACCATCGCAAGGAGAATAACACCTCCTATGACAGGGCGAATAACTGGATAAGTAACGACTTTCTTGAAGATATCTGAAATCGTATGGGTCAGTTCAGCAAAGAAAACACTTACCAGACCGAATACGACAGATGCAAGTCCAACCTTACACAAGAGTATTGAATCAATTGAAAACAGCAAACTGCCGAGAGCATGGTTTGTGCTATTAGGCGGTAGTATGTACTGAGTATGGTGAATCCCCCATAAGCGACAGGCAAGATCACCGATCAGTGATGCCATTAGGCAAGGAAGAATGGCATCGTATTCTATGGTACCGATGGCAAGAACTTCTACCGCAAAGATTGCTCCGGCAATCGGAGTTCCAAAGACTGCTCCAAATCCTCCGGCAATTCCGCAGAGTAAAAGGATACGGGCCGAATCCCGGTCGACTCGATAGACCGACGAAAAAAAACTCGAGATCGACCCACCGATTTGGATTGCTGTCCCTTCCCTTCCGACTGAACCCCCAAATAAATGGGTAATGATCGTTGATATCAATATTAACGGTGCCATTCTGGTGGGGACCCCTGCATCAGGTGAATGTATTTCATCCACAATCAGATTATTTCCACCCTCGATACGCTTTCCTATCGTGTGGTAGGTAATGCCAATGGCAAGCCCGGCAATCGGAAGCAGGTATAATAACCAAGGTGTAGATTCTCTGGTACTGGTTACAAGTTCAAGCGACCAAAGGAACAACGCTGTTAAGGAGCCTATCACCGTTGCAACGGGAAATACCAAGATCAGCCAACGGACTATATACCGGCCGAGTTGTAAATGCTCCTTCCATGACCAACTAAACGACATAATAATAGAATCAAGATGGTTTATGCGTGTGTCGAGAAGGAATCGAGAAATCTTACAGACGGCAGCAAGAAGATTATAACTGATACCTACAACGACTAACCGGTACACCGTTGGTGCACCTGATTGCTGTAGGAGTCATCAGCCATGTACTACCGAAATGATCGGAAGGAACCGGCGGTTATAGGTGGTACTCCATCACCTGTGTTTCTAACATACCCTTTTTTATTGTTCGTTCCTGTATAATACTTATAGCTGCTTGATGGTGGTTGGTCATAACCTTCATTTACCAGCAATTTACCTCCATCATGATCGATCATAGTAACTCCAAGTTCCTCATCGAACGTTTTCTGCCTGATGGTGTTATAGTTTGCTGCTTCAAGCTTTCGAAATTGAGTTTACTAAGGTTTATTCCTGTTGCATCCGGTGGGTCACAATTTTCACTGATTGCTTTCGAGATGATTCCTTCCAAGCCGAGGCCGCAAAGCATATCAATCAAATTCAACTTAGACTAATCAATGATTAAAATTTATGTCGGCGGTTTGCCCTACCAGGCAAATGACAGCCAACTCGAACAAATGTTCACCTCTTATGGTGAAGTTGCCAGCTCGAAGATCATCATGGATCGCGAGACCGGTCGCAGCAAAGGATTCGGCTTTGTCGAAATGCCGAATGATGAAGAAGGCAAGAAAGCCATTGCCGAGCTTCATGAAGCCGAACTCAACGGCCGTACCCTTACCGTAAACGAAGCCCGTCCGATGGAGCAGCGTTCCGGCGGAGGCAATCGTGGCGGTGGTGGCGGTTATCGCGGCGGTGGAAACCGTGGCGGCGGTGGCGGTGGCTATCGTGGCGGCGGCGGACGCTACTAAGATCCGAAAAGTGTAACAACTTTGACAAAGGCAGCAGCAATGCTGCCTTTTTTTATTCACAAAATGGAGCTTAAGCAGCAAAGATGGTCGTTTCTCCAATAGAAGGCAGTGTTTCCAAACCGATGACAGGCATTTCGCTGTACTATAGTCCGAGAACTTATCGTTCTGCTATAACCAAAACATTTTCATTTAGACCGGATGGACGTGCACCATCCGGTCTTTTTTTTTAAATCAAATGAATACTTCCGATGATGGCAATATCGTAAGTCGATTTATGATCGACTTAACGCAATTCGAGGCTAATGCTGTCGATGTCCCCCTCGATCAGGCAAAATTACAAATGTTAAAACATAGAATGGCTGCCATCAACCAGCAGATCCGTACTCTCGAAGAGAAAATAAAAGAATATAGGAGAGAAATTTCAGCTCGAAACGCCGCCTTAGGCAACGCTACCCCCGACGAAACGATCTAATGCGAAATGCTAAGGCAGTATCTCATGAATATTCAATAAGAGGTTTGCTGGAATTTCAGCAATCCGATCGCAGATAGATTACGTATGATACATCGAGAACTTATCGTTCTACTATAACAAAACATTTTCATATAGACCGGATGGACATGCGCCATCCGGTCTTTTTTTTTAACCCATATGGACTCTTCATTGGATAAGAGGGCGAGTCGGCTTGCCGCCCAACAAAAGCTGATCGATGAGTCCATCATCGGAATTAACATTAGCCAAACAAAATTGCAATTATTCAAAGAGCGTGTGGAGGAAATCGATAAACGGCTGAACTCGCTCGATCTGAAAATAAAGAAATTTGCAAAGCTCACCAATGATCATAGTTCATAATAGACTTATTTTTCATGATATAACGTACTGATCGACATATCCGCAGCGGCACTGCAAAACCGAATGATCGCCTGAAGGCGTATTTGGCGGTATGTCTATTAGCGCGGGTGATTTTGTGTATTGCATCGAAACTGGCAGTCCGATGTATGGCCGGAAACTAAAGGTCGACCTCGTTGCCGAACATGGAGAAATTATTTTTGCCGGTATTGACTCCGGCAGCCCTATGCGGTTCTCCGTCGATCAGATCAGTGAAGAACGACCCGAGGATGCCGATACCTCCGGCTTAGATGAATTACGGGATCTATTAAAGGGCGGCTAAAGTCGGCGAACATACCCTCATAACTCCTTATATATCATCATAACTGGTGTACCCCCCACACTATTTTCTCCCGTTAATGACAAAGCCGACTTGCGCCGGCCCTTCGAACTTTCCCATACAAATATACGAAATATTTTATCAATTTCCAAATGTTTATTAAATATTTTTGTTATAATCCAGATAACTTATTGATTTATAATTATATAAAATTTGTACAAATTGTCAATAGTACAATAGCCCGTCCTTTTCAAGGAGGGGTTGGGGAGGTTGATTTGTTGCAATTAAATGGACTTTAGCAATGCCGCTCAACTTGGTATGCTTTCCTTCGCAATCACCGATTTTGCAAAAAAGCATTATCTATCTGTCGAAACAAAATTTGACGGATACTGGGAAGGGCGTTTTGTATCAAGTATGGTATTGAGGTGGGAAATGGAAAGTGGTATCCATTGCCTGATGAAAGTAATGCCAAGCCTATACAACTATGACTTGGTTTATAAAACAAAATGGAATTTCTTCATCGGTGCCTGGATAGATAAAGAAGATGGCCGTTACGGCAAAAGAATTATGCTCAGAGAGAATGAGAAGTATACTGAGCTCCTAGCTGAGATCACCCCATTACTTAACGAAGGATATACCACCCTAACATCTCTAAAAGAAGAAGAGCTTGAGTTAATATCGACCGATCATAATTAATTACTCTTCAACCTTCGGGTAAATTATCGCTAAAAAGCCGTTCGCTTGTACTTCTTCCAAAGCCTTTTCCCCTACTTTGGCCGGATCGCCTATTCCTATTTGGCGGGTCCTGACAGCACCCCAACCCGATGATTCCATTTCCTGAATTACTTTCGCATCGGCTTCTTCATAGCTATCAGCCCTGACACAAGCAAGAAACGCATGCTTCTCGCCAATAGAAAACCGCTCTTCATCAGCAGAAGCAGCAATACCGATGGCGAGGAATGTTATGGGTGTGGGCATGATTTGTAAAATATATTTATTTTCCCTCGATCCGTCCTTAAATATCTGTTAAATTTACAATCTAAAGATTATTAAAATGTTCAAAGATATTAAATATGTCTCCGAAGGTATTATGGCCATTTCTCTCAGACATTCTTAAATATAATTGTTTGGCTCTACCTATAGGCAACTTCGTTACAGCGGCGAATCTGTGTAAAATTGGTCTGCCAGGGATTATATCTTTCCAGTCTTCTGTATCTTGATTAAGCGAATTTTCAAGTCTATTATATAGCTGCTTACTGTCGTCACTAATTACTTCTTCAAGCATATTAAGACGCACTCTGTCTAATTCTGTTTTTGATTCTTCAATAAGTTTTAATTTTATTTCTTCTAAAGATTTATTTTGACAATCTTTAGGCATTATATCAATATTGCCAATCTTGGTTCTAATCAAAGCGGATATAAAGAGGGAGACAGCATATGATATTGATTCTGAAGCATATTCCTTAAATTTGCTTCGAATTTTGATTGGATCAGTTAGCCATGAATCAGCAGGTTCCATCTCTGCAAATATTTCCGACCAAATATTTTCATTCAAAAAATAATTCTCAAGATGGTATTTTTTTAAAAGTCTAAACCTTTCTGAGTTATGTTTAATGGTATCTAGTTCAGGTAGCAATGGCAAAGTGTCTCTGTCGGTTAGCATAAAGAAATTAACGCCCCATATAGTTCGACTCAAGACCTTATCAAAAATGCTTGAAAACGATTTGATCTCATCTTTACTACCCGTTGGAACAAGAACGAGCCCTGGATATTTATTTTTTATTAAAGTGCCGTATACTTGTTTGTCCAAACTCGATTCTCTACCTTCAATAAGCACAATTTTTTTTCCTAAAGCAACAATTCCAATTGAATGCCCCAGTAATTTTAAAGCTTGATTTGTTTCATCTT
>DASTAO010000372.1:0-8873 GCA_035712525.1 Kapaibacterium sp. (SeqCode) | reverse complement strand
CAAATACCATGTCACTCCTACGGAGCTCCGAAGAAAAATGCGCACCTCTACCCCGCGCTTACGCACGGGGCTACCGACATTTCGCCCCGTTGGGGCTTAGGGTAGTGTGGTTTAGAAATTCGCGAAGAATTTTAGCTCCGTTAGGAGCGGAATGTTGTTAGTCCCGGGCGTGAGCCCGGGGTTAGGTTAGAACGAAGATTTAAAAGCTCCGTAGGAGCGACATGTTATTCCGGATCGACAAACACATACCTCTCATCGAATTCAATATCATTCGCTTTCAAAAACTCAAGATATTCTTCACGGAATGATTTCTTCCGATGATGCTCCTCCTGGTTTTGAATATATGAAATCACCTGACCTCGTTGTGAACGCGAATGGGCAAACGCTCCAAAGCCTTCTTACCATGCGAATGAATACGGTTTATTCTTCTCTTTCAGAAAATTGGAGGAATTCGATTTAATATCTCTGACAAGATCGGATAAGGAGATCTTTGGATGAAGCCCGATTAAGATATGGATATGATCGGGCATTGAATTGATGGCGATCAGTTTGCAAGAACTGTTCGTGATAATGCCGGTAATGTATTTATGAAGCTCTTCTTTTAATTCATTCTTGATGAGGCCGTTTCTAAATTTTACGGCGAAAACGAGATGGATATCAATCTGAGAAAAGGAATTTGCCATGGGATTTAAATAACATTTCGCTCCTACGGAGCTCTAAAACAAAAATACGAATTTTCCCCGCGCTTACGCACGGGGCTACCGATATGTCGCCCCTCTGGGGCTTTTGTAAATTAACATGTTGCTCCTCAGAGGCTATGAGAGTTTGAGAGCGTGTGTTAATTCACGAAGAATTTTAGCTCCGATAGGAGCGGAATGTTCGTAGCCCCGGGCGTGAGCCCGGGGTGGGGTTAAATCTAATTCCAAAGCTCCGTAGGAGCGACATGTTATTATATGATAAAAGTAAATGAATAACATTTCGCTCCTACGGAGCTCTAAAACAAAAATATAAATTTTCACCCCGCGCTTACGCACGGGGCTACCAACATTTCGCCCCTCTGGGGCTTGGGGTTTATCCATAAAATAAATTTGCATCCTCCCAAATCTTTTCGTATATTAAAATAGTGCTATGATGGGCACCTATTAATCTGTTCATTGTTTTTCAATCTATTAGAAGGAAACACGACATATGAAGCGCGGAGTGGTTTGCAATATTCCTGTTACTGAAGGAGAAATTACCATCGTTAAGGCTGAGACTGCCGGCGAGATCATGAAGCATTCCTGCGAGGTGGCGATGGCTTCGCGAAGTGCCGGAGCCGGGGTGCTTGTGATCAATACCGGATTATCGAAGCGGCGATTCAAAGAAGCCGCTACCGGCGCGGGGATCGAGTGGAGTGATACGCGCAATACCGATACGATCGTTTCACCGGGTGCGGTGCCGCTTATCATTCAGACATCGGTTGCCGGAAGGCTCTCGAAAGAGATGCCATCGATCAAGACCATTTGCGAAGAAGCCAATATTAAGATCGTCGTTGTCACGGCGTGGGAATGGACATCGTCGAGTTATGCGCTCAAAGAGCAACTGCTATTCGGGCTTCGGCAACTGCTCGATGATCTGGATGTTGCGGTGATCGTCTATACGCAAAGCTCGGGGGATATCATGGTAGGCAAGTATGCCAGAGGCGGAGTCGGCAAGCTCGCAATGATCGCTTATGAAGTGACGTCGCTTGAGTTCTTGAGGGATAATATGGATGAGGTTGTGACCGATCTTAGTGCGTTTGTCGAGAGGGTAACGAGCAGTGTAGTTGAACAATTAGTTGTGAATAAAATCAAGGAGTTGCAGCCTGTATTTGTAAGTGGTGTCTCTGCAATTCCATTGAAGCATCAACGAACGGATGAAAGGGTATTGGCTTTGGCGGCGTAGAGGCTTTTCTTTATCGTCATTCTGAATGGAGCGATAGCGGAATGAAGAATCTTTTGCTGTCTTTGCGACTGATGCGGTAGTCAGAACCTTAAGGGATTCTTCGCTTCGCTCAGAATGACAGTGAAAAAGATAGTGTCATTCCGAACGGAGCGAAGCGATGTGAGGAATCTGTAAGGAGACTATCCTTTTACTAGCAGTTATGCTGTTAGAATGTTGAGTCGTCACGGATTCCTCCCGATGGTCGGAATGACAGTGGGGTAGCATCGCATCGGCACGGAACAGTTAGGGGGAATGTTCGTAGAACCCACTCTAAAGCTCATTGAAAATTGGGGGTGCATAGGATTCGACGGGGAGCGGATGCTCCGAGCGTCGCGATCCGGGTGGTGTATGGAACATCCGTAACCAAGACCATACGCGGCTTAACTGCCGACTATAGCTATGCAATGGCTGCCTAAGCTCCGCGTCTTTAAGACGCGTTGACGCTGTCACGGTTACTATGTAACCGGGGTTCCCTTCCGCAACTTCGCTTGGAACGAACCGGAGTTGATCACGGGAGTCGCATGTTCGCTCCGCAGCATGAGAACGTTATTCGCTCGTGCCGCACTTCAGGAATAGCACAGATACGATGCCGGTCGCCGCCTGCATGGCGCGTATCTAAGAAATCAGGATGGCTACGATCGTAGAAGCGCCGGAACATGCTTTTCGGACAGGGGTTCAATTCCCCTCACCTCCACTATATAACCGAAGCTGGGCGGACAGGAGTGACCGCCCTACTTAGTAGGTCAGACACTCCTGTCTGACCTCTTTTTATCCACATACCATTATTTGAGTTGCCGAACCTGGACGGACAAGAGTGTCCGTCCTACTGAAGACAGACAAGAGAGTCTGTCCTACTTAATATTATGCGAATACTGATTTCAGGATCGACAGGCTTTATTGGCACAGCACTCGTAAAAAAATTACAGGACGATGGGCATACTATTGTCAGGCTTGTTCGCGATGCTCATCATGCGGGGATTCTTTGGGATCCCTATAAGAAGACCATTGATCGTTCAAGGCTTGAAGGATTTGATGTTGTCGTCAATCTCTCCGGTGAAAGCATTAATGGAAGATGGACATCATCGAAGAAGAAAAAGATAATTGATAGCAGGGTAGAATCAGCCCGATTCCTTGCCGATTGTTTTAGGAAATTGCAGCAGCCTCCGAAGGCTTATATCTCAGCTTCAGCAATTGGTTATTATGGTGATCGGAACGATGAGGAATTAACGGAATCGAGCAAGCCGGGTAATGATTTTCTGGCTGAAGTCTGTATGAAATGGGAAGCTGAAGCCAAGCCCATTGCCGATGCTGGAATTAGAGTTGCTCACATCAGAACAGGCCTTGTATTATCTCCCGATGGTGGGGCATTTAAGCAATTATTATTGCCATTCAAACTTGGGCTTGGCGGTCCGGTTGGAAGTGGCCGGCAATGGTGGAGCTGGATCGCATTTAGCGATATCATTAAGATCTACGAATTTGCCATTACAAATGATATTTCAGGGCCGGTAAATGCTGTGGCTCCGAATGCAGTCCGTAATAGGGAATTTGTCAAGCTGCTGGGTAAAGCTTTACACCGGCCGGCTTTTATGCCATTGCCATCATTTGCGGTAAAGCTGATCTTTGGCGAAATGGGGGATGGATTGCTGCTTGGAAGCCAGCATGTTATACCGAAGGTATTGGAAGCTAAGGGGTTTGGTTTTGAACAGACGGATCTTCTTACTTGCTTGAAGGGCATGGTCGGTTGATCTAAAGATCTTCTGGTTTTAGTCCTGTTGCCTTTGCAATTCTGGAAAGCATTTTAGGACCAACCTCCTCCCCATCGTGAAAGGCAAATATAAAATCTTGAAATCCTTCTCTTTCAAGAACTCGGTGGGAGCCAGTTGTTCGTTTGATATTCCAACCCAACTTCAAAAGAGCGGCGAGAACCCTCTTTGCTTTTGTGGAAGGCCAAAAGCTCATGCAGCCATTGCAAAAGAAATTTCTGTTACCTCAGCAGGGCGCTCATTGTGCTCGAGTTGATCGGCAACAACGCGTAACGCTAATGCTTTTGCATGAGCAATGGCATCATCAGGGCTTGTACCGTATGCCAAAACCCCTGGGATTTCGAGAATCTCCGCTATCCAGCGGCCGTCGTCTTCACGCTCGAATTCGATAGTAAACTTCATACTGAAAAGACAACACTGGAGGTATCTTAAGAGGTTCTAAGAGTAAATTCGTGAAGGAAATGGTAAAATTACAGTCCGGGGCGAACTTTTCTCCAGTAAAAAGCATTTTCACCCCGCTAATAAAAGGATTTTTATGTTCGCAATAGTAAATTTCAGAGGAGAGCAGTACCGTATCGATTCCGATATGAAGCAGCTTCGTGTTGCTTATATCGCCGATGCAAAGCCGGGTTCGGCAGTATCGTTCGATGATATCGTCCTAACTCAGGCAGCCGGCGGGACAGTAGCCCTTGGCGGTAAGGCTAGTATCTCGGCAACGGTCGATTCGCATGGCCGCGATCCCAAGATAATTGTGTTCCACAAGAAGCGTCGTAAAGGCTATCGTAAGATGAATGGCCATCGCCAGGATTTTACGACCCTCAATATCACAGGCTTTTCAATCTAATTGTAGGAGTTTTATAGAGTATGGCACATAAAAAAGGCGGTGGAAGTACTAAAAACGGCCGCGACTCACATGCCCAGCGACTTGGTGTAAAGAAATACGGCGGCGAACACGTTCTTGCCGGCAACATTCTTTGCCGTCAGCGCGGTACGAAATTCCATCCTGGCGTTAATGTTGGTATGGGCAGCGACGATACGCTTTTCGCTTTGACCGAAGGTATCGTAAAGTTCGAGCGCTTCCGCTTGAACCGCCAGCGCATCAGCGTGTATCCTAACTAATCAGTAGGATATCAGAATTTGAAAAGAGCGGGTTTTTACCCGCTCTTTTTGTTTTTAAACTTACAGTGAAAGAGCTTCCCATTTCTCCTGTACAGCATTAAGCTTTTCAGCTTGCAATCCGTACAAGGTATCGTCGACATATTCTTCCGAACGCATGCCAACTAATACTGATGAAACTCCATCAATAGAGCGGAGCAGTAAGATTGCCTTTTGAGATAGTGATAGTCCTTCATCTTCGGCCGGCAAAATAGGCGCTAATTTCTTATGAAGGAAAGTAGCTCGCTCATTGGATTTGGTTAAATAATAATTTGTGATATGCTCGACGATCTCATCGACCGATTCGGCATACTCCTGCAGGGTGATGAAGATCTCGCGATTTTCTGCTGCAGTATTTCGAAGCAGATCGAAGACATATTGTAATCTCGGACGAAGGACACTATAAAGCAGATCGCGCCATTCCTCGAATGAAGTAAACGCACTCCAACGGTTATTATCGAGCCACTCACCGATGGAAAGCATCTTTTTGACTGCATCGTAGGCCTGAGGATTTAATGCGATCTCTTTTAATGGCCCGTTCTTAAATTCATTTTCCTGGAGAGCGAGGTCGTGAACGAGAACGCTGACATCGGCTTCGGGCGGAAATTCTTTCAGCGGATAATCAGCGAGGCGTATGAGCAATTCATTCTTGATCGAATTCAATGGCCGATTGATCAGAACGCCAATGTTTTTCTCTTTGGCAAATTCTATAACCGACTTCGTAGAGAACTCCTGATTCTTTTCGAGGATGCCACCGCGCTCATAAAGATTCATCGGAAGCTGGATGACAGCGAAGTGATTCTCATTCTTCGAAACAGTATTCCAGATTCGCTCGAGTGAAGTTCTATCGACAGAATCCTCAGCTTTAGGAAAAGTATTCGAGCTTATGCCATACCATTTAATGCGGCCTCGTTCTACTTCTTCTTCGAGATAGGTAAGAGCTGTTGCAATTCGCTTCTCATATATTTCGCGAGCTTCATCTTCCGGGATGTTCTCGTTGATGGCAGCGTGGATATAGTATTCGGGATTATGCAGCAGGTAAACGTCGATCGTTTCAAGTTGTAATCGCTCAAGCGATCGAGTAATCTGATCTTCGAGGAATTCGGGGTGGATTGAATGCCACAAGCCATCGGAATATCTTACTATCTCTGATTCGTAACTGCCGATCACAAAATCACCGGTGCTGTGGCCGACCTCTTTTGAGATCCTCTCGTAGTTTTCTCCCTGAATGTAGCCACCTTTTGTGACGATAACGATCTCTTCTCGGCTTAACTCATTTGTCTCGATCATTGCCTGAAGTACTTCACCGATCAACTTCTCGGCATTCCCATTGGCATAGTTCGCACTTGAATCGATGAGGTTTACTCCCATTCGAATTGCTTTAGTTAGGGCATTGCGGTGTTCGAGAATACGGGCATCGCAGCGGTAGGTGCCGAAACCTACCTGACTTACTGAAAGTCCTGTTTTACCGAGGGTATTGAATTCATGGGAGATATTCGCCTGACGTTCGCGAAAGCGAGTTGTGCCTTCGGCAGTAGCAAAGCCTTTGATCATTTTCTTGTCTTTAAATCTGAATTGAGATAGCAAATGGAAATTCCACTCACTATCTCAATTCTGTATAACTTACTTTTAATGATAATTACTCAGAAAACCAGGTATGCTTCTGCGGTCTATCATCCTGAGCGTTGACCGGGAAGTCATGGATCCAGGGCTGGAGCATGTGGTAGTCTTCATCGTAATAGAGAATAACCTGCGGTGCATCTTTGACGGCTATCTGATCGCACTGTGCCCACAGCTGCATCGCTTTTGCACGATCGGTTTCGTTGATGGCCTGTTCGTAAAGTTTGTCAAATTCCGGATTGCGATATCTGGTTTGATTGATCGAGCTAGGGCCGTTCGGTGGGATATTCTTACTATATAATAGATTCAGGAAGTTTTGTGGATCGGGATAATCAGCGATCCAGCCAAGACGGAAGTATGCGGCTTTTCCATCGTCGATCATCGGTGTAAGCTGAGCCCATTCCTTTATTTCCAGGCTTACGTCAAGTCCGAGATTTTCTTTGATCTGCCCCTGTACTGCCTGGGCAACATCCTGATTTCGTCCACCACCTTTATTGACGTATAATGTCAAAGGAGGTATTGTAGCGCCGAGTTCTTTTTTAGCTAGTTCAAGCTCCATTCTGGCACTGTCTGGATTAAACACGAAGCCATGAACATCGTTGAACGGGAAGCCCGGCATACCCGGTGGTACAAGACCATGCTCACCAGGTGCAAAGGCCTGACCTTTAAGAATATACTTTACGATTTTTTTGCGATCAATGGCAAAGCTGATGGCGCGGCGAAGATGCACGTTTGAGACGGGCGCGACATCGCAATTGAAGCCATGAAATTGGCAGGCAATTGCAGGCATACTCTTGATCTGATACTTTTTGTAATCGCCTTTCGGTTGTTTATTCTCATCGACGATGTCGGCAAAGAACTCATTCGGAATGCGATACTTATGATCGAGATTGCCGGCTTTGAATTCTAAGAGTTCTGATTTGTCATCTTGCAAGAAGGTGTACTTAACAGAATCGACATAGGGAAGCTGATTACCAGCTTCGTCTTTTTGCCAGTAGTGATCATTACGGACGAGTAAGCAGTACCGGCCTTCTTTGTATTCCACAAAACGGAAGGGGCCCGTTCCGACACCGTGGTGAGTAAAGTCCTTGCCGTACTTTTCTACTGCTTCGTGAGCGTAAATAAATGCATTGCTGACGGCGACATAATTTACAAATGGCGAGAATGGCTTTACAAGTGTAACGACGAACGTCGAATCATCCGGTGCTTGTAAACCGCTTACACCGCCGGGCAGTGATGCCTTGCTTTCAAAGTATTCCTTGGCTCCCTTGATAACCTGAAAATAAGCGAAGGCAAGTGTATTCGTTGCCGGATCAAGTGCACGTGACCAGGAATAGACAACATCCTTTGCCGTAAATTTTCTGCCCTTTGAATTAGGGAAGCACGGATCGTCTTGGAAGAAAACGTCGGTACGTAAATGGAACGTATAGGTTAATCCATCGGCTGAGATATCCGGCATTGCAATAGCAAGACAGGGATGAAATTTGAGATCGTTGTCAAATTCTAAAAGCTGGTCGTAAATATTTTCACCAATATGGCGGCTGGTAGCATCGTTGATCTGGGGTGGGTCAAGTGAGCGGAGATCGCCAACTTCATTTTCATGGATGGTCCCACCATATTTTTTGCCACCCTTGCCATCGCGAAGCGAATGCGAGGATGTTTGTTTGCGAGAGCACGAAGAAAGTACCAGTGCCCCAAGAACTAAAACAACGAAGATGTTACGCATTACCAGATAGAAAAATATAAGCCCATTACTAACCTTCCAAAGGCTGTTTGCACTCCCTAAAGTTTTTAAATGGACTTTTAGGGGAATTTGAAAATGCAGTCGTATATTTGTCTTTTCATTTACCAAACCCACGTACGTATGAAAACTCTTGTTGTGTTCTGTGCAGCTGCTTTAATGGTATTATCGTTAGGTGGTTGCTATACATTAAATCTCTCGGCCACACCATCCGATCATGCGATTTCAATGTCAAATATGCCCCAGGGCAAAATTATCAAGCATTTTACTCTGAGCAAGACTATCCATCATCTTATTGAAGGATTGGTTACTCTTAATGATGCTGAAATGGCAAAAGATATCGAAGCCGAGGTAAAATCGGCTGGAGGAAAGCATGCCGTTAACGTAAAGGTAAAGTATCAGATGACCTTTGTTAATGGCTTGATCAATTCGATCACCTTCGGAATTTATAACCCGATGGATCTGACCGTTGAAGGCGACGTTGTCGAGTAAGGAATAGCCCAATAGAAGTATTCTCTCAAAACCCGGTCTTGTTACCGGGTTTTCTTTTTAGTTTAGTTAATGTTGACTAAAATAGCTTGTTTTCGCCAATTTAAATACAATCCGAACATATATAAAAAGAGTATATAATA
>DASTAO010000371.1:0-4764 GCA_035712525.1 Kapaibacterium sp. (SeqCode) | reverse complement strand
AGCGATTCACCACGCTCAACTTCCTGAGCAGTAGAGATCGATGCAAAAAAATTAAGGCACAACCCAAAAGACACCGCCAATAACAACTTCTTCATTCACAGCCTTTCTTAGTGATATGCACTTCCAGGGGCGACGCTCTTTAAAAACAGTTTAGTCCGGATTCGTTTCAAACCTTAACCAGCTAATATCGTATCATTCTGAGCGAAGCGAAGAATCTGAAGGTTCGGCGGCTGTAAGGTCAGATTTTTCGCTTCACTCAGAATGACACGTTGGAATCCTTCCCTATCAATCCTCGGAATGACAGGTTTTGTAACTTCGTTGAAGATTTATTGGAAGAATAGGCTTAGGAGCATCTATGGCAAAACGATCACAATTCGATACCGACCAACCGTTATTAGGCGGTGAGCTTGATGGCCCCGCAGATCGGTTCGCCCCACTCGCAGAGCGCTTGCGGCCGCGAACGTTCCATGAGATCGCCGGACAAGAGCACTTGCTTGGAGCCGGAAAGCCATTACGGTTAATGGCCGAATCGGGCCAGTTGCATTCGATGATTCTTTGGGGCCCTCCCGGAACAGGAAAAACAACCATCGCAAGGGCTTTAGCAAAAAATACCGGTGCAGCATTCTTCGCCTTATCGGCAGTATCATCCGGTGTAAAAGAACTTCGCGATGCTCTTGAGGAGGCCCGCCGAGCAAACAGCCGTATTAAAAAACGTAGCATTCTTTTCATAGACGAAATTCATCGCTTCTCAAAGTCGCAACAAGATGCCTTGCTTGGTGCTGTTGAAGATGGCACCGTAACTCTTATCGGTGCAACGACGGAAAACCCATCCTTTGAAGTTATCTCGCCATTGCTATCACGAGCCCGAGTTTATGTTCTTGAGTCGCTAACTGCCGAGCAACTGAAAGTCCTTCTCGAGAAAGCATTAGTCACCGATGTTGAGTTAAAAGAAAAACAAATAGCCTTCGACGATGCAGCGTTGAACGCCATGCTTGCCCTATGCGGTGGCGATGCACGAAAAATGCTCTCGGCATTAGAGCTTGCTATTTCATTGGCACGACCGGAAAGTGGCAAGCTTCATGTCACTCAGGAAGTTGTAGAAAATGCATTCGGCAAAAAGGCTTCTCGCTATGATAAAGGCGGGGAGATGCATTACGATGTTATCAGTGCATTTATCAAGTCAATGCGCAACTCCGATCCGAATGCTTCGATCTATTGGTTGGCACGAATGATCGATGCCGGCGAAGACCCTGAATTCATTGCCCGACGAATGGTGATCTTAGCATCCGAAGATATCGGCAATGCCGATCCAATGGCATTGGTATTAGCAACCAGTTGCTGGGATGCCATCCGGGCAGTAGGTTGGCCGGAATCACAACTGATCTTTTCGCAAACGGTCGCTTATCTTGCGAGTGCTCCGAAATCAAATGCTGCTACTGTTGCGATCGGCGCAGCGATGGAGGATGTAAAAGCTCATCCCGATCTTCCGGTACCTCTTCATATTCGAAATGCTCCCACAAAGCTGATGAAAGAGTTGGGCTATGGCAAAGGCTATCAGTATGCTCACTCCCAAGAACATGCCCATGCCGAGATGACCTGTTTACCAGAAGAATTAAAAGACAAGGTGTATTACGAGCCAAGCGAATATGGCAGAGAAAAAGAAATACGAGAACGATTGAATAAATTAGATCCTGGGAAGTATCAATAATGGTCGTCACGACGAATTGAACCCCAGTTACAAAACCAACTGTTCTGCGTATGTACAGACGTGAAGATCCGTGGATTCCTCATACTACCGTTATTGCTGGCAGCCATTAGTGCCCATTCGCAGCCGATGTCCGATGTCGACTTCGCGCAGAAATTCCGTTTGGCCAGTGTCTATGAAAATACCCACGACTATAACAATGCCGTCCGGGTCTACGAAGAATTATATAAAGCTCGCCCGACTGATCCGAACATAAGCGCTGGATATGTCCGGACACTCTATAGCTTAAAACGATTTGCCGACGTCGAAAAAGTACTGACTGAAGTTCTTGCCCAAAAATCGCCGTATGATTTCGATCTCTATCTATTACTTGGCAGAACAAGGGCACAGCTAAATAAAAAAGCCGAAGCCATCGAAGCATTTCAGAAAGCAGAAGCAGCTTCCCCTCAGGGCGATCTGTTTTCGGTGACTATCGCCGTCGCCAATGCAATGGTCGAAGCCGGATATGAGGAAGAGGCGTTGGAGTTCTTGCAAGATAAGCGCAAACAAAGTGAAACGGCCGACCTTTTTACACCGGAAATAGCTCGGCTATTATACAAACTCAGCCGTTATGATAAAGGTACTCGTGAGTATCTTTCATTACTGCATTCGAACGATGCGAATATGGGGCTTGTGCAGATGCGGATCGCACAGTTTACGACCGATAGCACCGTTCGCCGTTCGATCATGCAGACGTTCATCTCACAGATCGATACAATAAGCGCATCGCTCGCTGAACTGAAATTACTGGCCTGGTGCTATGGTGAACTTAAGCAATATCCCAATGCTCTTTCAGTTAATCTGGCAATTGAAGGGCGGATCGGTGGCACGGGGAATCCGATGGCTGGATTTGAGCTGGTTCAATTTGCAGATAGAGCGCTTGCTGAAGGTGCCTATGAAACTGCGGCAAAGGCCTACGATGAAGCGGCTAAGCGGATCGGTGCGAATCAGGTGCAAATGATAACTAATCCGAAGCTTGGCGCGATCAAAGCCAGACAGGCAATGATCACTAAGCAGGCCAAGCCAAGTGAAAGCGATCTTCGTGATCTTATCGACCGATATGTTCAGTTTGCAAATTCATCAGTGCCTGCAGATCAATCACTTGGCGCCCTATCCCAGGCAGCTGATATTGCTTTCCGTAAATTACACGACCTTGAAAAAGCCCGATCGATCTATGAGCAGATCATTCAACGCCAGCCTTCGGTCAGCGATAATGGAAGAAACGCCTACTTTGCATTAGAAGAAATTGCCCTCACTCAGGGAAATACTGTCCTTGCCAGAACCCATCTCTCAAATTTAGAGAAGGCGCTCTTGAAGCGACCGAAGAAAGACGACGAAGTTCAGCGGCACATTTTATATGAGCAGGCTCGAATTGATTATTTTGAAGGAGCCTTCGACTCATCAATTGAAAAACTTTCCGAGATTGTGGTAGTCCCCTCAAGCGACTATGCAAACGATGCGATCGCCTTATCGAACCTGATGGATGAAAATCGTAAGGGTTCATCCGATGGCGCAATGAGAGTCTTTGCCAAAGCAGAATTACTGGCGCTCGGTTCGGACATTAATGCAGCAGTCTCGGCTTATCTATCGATAAAACAAACGTATCCAAAGTCTTCTATTGCCGATGAATCGACCTTGCGGGCAGCAGACCTATTAGTCCTTCAGGGAAAGCCGAATGATGCTGTATCCATGCTTCAACAGATGCAAGAGCAAATGATAGAAAGCCCGTTTCTCGATGAAGCAGCACTTCGCGAAGCAGAGATCACCGAGCATGAACTGAATGCAAAAGATAAGGCGCTGAAATTATACGAAGATTTTTTGGCAAGATTTCCGAAGTCACCTCATTGCACCGAAGTCCGCCAACGGGCGAGAAGATTGCGCGGTGATACGTTTTAGTTTATTTTTGAACAATTATTTTCCTGGCGATACCACCGCTTTCGGTCTCAATTAATAGCAGGTACGTTCCATTCGGTAGGTGCATATCCAAAGGAATTGTCATTGAACCTTCCGACAAAGTAATCTGTCCCAGGTTAAGAACTTCACTGCCACCAAGACTTATTACTTTAAGATTAGCAACAGCGGAATGTGCTGAGACGATTTGCACTGAACCCTGAGAACTCCTTATCGGATTAGGAAACACCAACGCATCTAATTCTTCAGGGGGTGAGTTATAGGCAATAACACCACTATTAGAGAACACCTTATATTCAAAACTCCAAACTAAATAATCATCATCGGTTGTGTGGATAATAAAATAATGTGGAAAACTACCGAGCTTTTGTGGAGTTATAGAAAATGGCATTGATAAAGAACCACCAGAATGCATGGTGTACGGCAATGGCGGGATGCCGTTAACTTGAATTTCGGTGGAATCTCCAGCCCAAAATATTCTATCGATTGTTCGGGTGCCGCAGGTTCGAATAGTAATGTGATCTATAGTTGTATACAGATGAAGATTTATGGGCGTTTTGCTTAAAGGAACCGAGTAAATCTGGTCATGTAACGTGTCTTTTCGCAGCACCTCATCCGAAGTGCCTATTTTAAATCCACCTCCAAAATCCTCTAAAACCATCTCAACCCCATAAAAGGCAATTGGTGGGGCGTCAATTGCATGACATATGATCGTACCTGTTGAGGAAAAGGGGCCATAGTATCCAATGATCGTTAGGGTATCAATACCTACCTTTTTAGGGGTATAGATCAGATTCAATTCGCTCCCTATCCCTATGTTTTTATTTTTCATGGATTCGATCCAATCGTCTCCGATAAAGATGCTTGTATCGCAGATAACTTTAAAGGAGTCCACGATCAATTCTGCAGGGCTTGCAATATTCGCAAAGGCAATATCTATGCTTTTGCCGCTCATCATCGGCTCACCATTACAAAAAAAGAAGGGGTCCCATTTATCGTAACTTGTAATATATAATTGACCTGCCTGCTGGGCAAACACGCCATGGGCAACTATGGAAAGGACGATTATCAGGAATATTTTATTCATTTCTACTCCACTGATTAATTTT
>DASTAO010000370.1:0-2465 GCA_035712525.1 Kapaibacterium sp. (SeqCode) | reverse complement strand
CATCACTGCAACTGGCGTAAAAGATATTCTCGTTGGTCGCCACTTCGATTCGATGAAGGATGGCGCTGTGTTCTGCAACACCGGCCACTACGATTGCGAAATTAATATTCCCGAGCTTGAAGAGCGCGCTGCAAATCATCGCACGATCCGCCCGAACTGCGAAGAATATTTACTTAGCGGTAACCGCCGCGTGTATCTCTTAGCACAAGGCCGTCTCGTAAATCTTGCTGCTGCCGAAGGACATCCGTCGGAAGTAATGGATATGAGCTTTGCAAACCAGTTCATGTCGCAGCTTCGCTTAGTCAAAGTCGATAAAGGCGAAGAGATCATGGAGCGAGGAAAAGTCTATGACATCCCGGTCGAGCAGGATCAGTACATCGCTGGCTTGAAGCTCCAGACGAACGGCGTCTCGATCGATGCTCTGACCGAAGAGCAGATCGCCTATGCAATGGATTATGCTGCAGGGACCTGAGGAATCTTACAGCATTTACTTTTCATAGTTGAACTTGAAGAATCCCGTTTTTAACGGGATTCTTTGTCTTTATGATCTTTTTACTTTTCTGGTGTAACCTTTACCCTTAATATTAGTTTTCATTCTGTAACTTTTAGCTATTTTCCGTGTCTTTTATTCGAATAAGACACCACCACACAATGAAACGAGCAGTAGTCACAATTATCATATTTCTCCTGAGTGCGATCCCTCTCGCTGCTCAATGGAAGAATGTGGCTCCGAATATTTTTACGATTCCAGCTAGTGGCGGTTGGGGTGGGGTTATTACCTACCAAAACGGTAATTTATGGGCAGCATACGATAAGATTTACTTCTCACCAGATCTCGGTAAGACTTGGATACTCCGCTCACCTGCTTCGATACAATCGAAGAGAATGTATGATCTATCATTTTATGATGATAATATTGGTATAGTAGTGACAGGATATCCTGATAACAAAATTCTTCTTACTCGTGATCAAGGGCGTTCCTGGAATGATATTACACCTTCTGCTCCGGGAAATGGAAGTTATGCTGGAGTTTGCTTTGCCGGATCGCCAACAAATATTGTAATTAATCATACAAATGGATCGGTATTTACCTCTATGGACCAAGGGGTAACTTGGAAAAACATACAATTAGCTACTTGTGTGTTCGATGTCGAGTCGGGAAATAAAGGTACGGTATATGCCATTACGGGAAATTTGTTTATTAGTCGTGATTTTGGTATAACATGGCAGCAGCAGGCCGGCACTTTTGACTGGGACAGTTATAGCTTTGAACGAGATCGGTGCGATACAAATACATTTTATGTGTCCAATGAAGAGATCGTTGCTCCGATTGATTATCTTTCTTCTATCTTTGTCTCTACAAATTCTGGTGCTTCATGGAGCAAAAAGAGGTCGTTGATAGGGGCCCATTACTGTGGCTCAATTGCCACTACGCCAGGAGCGGTCTTCGCTCAAAGTCGCCTTTGGATTGAACGGTCAACAAATAAAGGTGATACCTGGAAGGTCATTAATGGTCCTCCAAACACGTTAGATACAAGGACAATTGCAGCCGTTTCGGAAAATACGATCTTTGCAATGGACTCTTTGGGTTCGATCTGGGCAACTTTTAATAGTGGTGGTGACTCACTTAATATTGCCCCTAATGGTTCTCTTTCAATTTCTCCACGACAGTTATTTACTGCCGATACAGTGTTTTGTGATGGCCTAATTACAAAACAGATCGTTATTAGTCCCGGTGGCTGCCAGTCAGTTTTGGCAACAAGTTGTAGGGTTAAGAGCACTGACTCGGCAAATTATATAGTCGATGCTTCAGGACTGCCAAATAAGATCTTCGTGACACTGATACATGGTACAGTCTCTGGCAGCCATCAGGGTTCTCTGATCGTCACACTAAGTGATGGAACATTCGATACCGTTAGTCTTGGAGGTTATAGTATTGCACCGAAGCTGCTTTCGATCTTCAGTACTGATCAAGTTACTGACACGATCGGCGGTCCGGTTCATATTCCTATCACAATTACCGGGCTTGATAAACCGCAGGACATTGAACTTGTATTACATTACGAGAACGGTCTGAATGCCCAATACGATGGCTCGTATTCGATAGCCGGCACTCAGCTTGATATTCCCGGAAACACGTGGGGTGGCCGTTCGAAATTATTGATCAGCGGTGCAGTGAATAATACCATCCTTGGATATGCAAATTTTACGGTCTATGCCGATTCGTTCGCTGCTCCAAAGGTGTGGTTCGATTCGCTGCGAGTTATTACTTCGGTTTCGCCGTGTGAATATAGTGCCCTACCAGCAACTGTTAACATTATTACTCCTCCTTCTGGCTGTGGTACGTCAACGATCTCTAAATTTATGAGGACCGGACGTGTACCGACATTTATTATCTATCCTAACCCGACAAATGGAGTTCTGATGATCAAAAGTTCGCGATCCATAGAGACTGAAATTACCAT
>DASTAO010000369.1:0-5065 GCA_035712525.1 Kapaibacterium sp. (SeqCode) | reverse complement strand
AGTATAATAAGTTACGGCAAAAGAAAGACCCCACTATTAATGTCTTCGTTTAAAGGTAGCGATGTATATTCGGTAGATGCCAAAGGGCGCATCAGCATCCCTGCCAAAATGCGTCGTAATATTAATCCTGAAGCCCAATCTACTTTTGTAGTTACCCGAGGTTTTGAAAAGTGCCTTCATGCCTATCCTCTCGATGAATGGCAAAAACTCGAATCGAACATCAAATCGCTTTCCCAGATTAGCGAACACGATAGATTTTCCATGAGAATGCTCCTTCAATGGAGCGAAGAACTGCTCTTCGATAGCCAGTACCGTCTATTAGTACCACGCGCCTTACTCGATTATGCAGAAATAAAGAAGGAAGTGTATATCATCGGTGTGCTCGATCACATCGAGTTCTGGGACCCTGCCAACTTCAAGCGCTACCTCGATTCGATGAAACGAAGCTACGAGAATGTGGCCGAAACGGTGCTTGGGCCACAGAAGGGTGTCGTGGGTAGTGAAATTAGCTCATAAGGATGCGCTCTGCGCATCTTTATCATTAGATCATTGACAAAATGGAAGCCGAGTATCATATACCGGTACTGGCCGAGGAATCAGTAAACGGGCTCATCACCCGTACTGACGGCATTTATGTCGATGCGACCCTCGGCGGGGGCGGATATAGCGAACGCATCTTACAGAAGCTTTCGGATCGAGGAAGACTCATCTCTTTCGATACCGATACCGATGCGATCGACTTCGCAACAAAACGACTCGAAGCCTATAAGAATAAGCTTACGATCGTACGAGAGAATTTTGGGAAAGTGCGCGAAGCACTCGAAGCCATTGGCATTACTCAGATCGATGGTATTGTCTATGATCTCGGCATTTCCAGTCATCAGCTCGATACGACGAGTATCGGTTTGAGCTACCGATTCGATAGCCCGCTCGATATGCGGCTCGATAAGCGGCTGGCGGTTTCTGCTACCGACATTATCGCCACGTATAGCGAAGCCGAACTGACAAGAATTTTTAGGATCTATGGCGAAGAACCAAATGCAAAGCGCATCGCGTATCGCATCGCAGATCGCCGAAGCAAAGCGCCGATCGCTTCGACGCATGAGCTCGCGCAGATAGTCAGCCAAGGGATACGCGAAGACAAAAAGAATACCGTGCTCTCACGGATCTTTCAGGCGCTTCGTATTGAAGTTAATGACGAACTCGGCGTCCTGCGCCGATCGCTCGAGGAGGCAGTAGGGATACTAAGACCCGGTTCGAGAATAGTCGTCATTAGCTACCATTCGCTTGAAGACCGCATCGTTAAAGATTTTTTTGCACTCGAGTCCCGCCCGCCGGTAACACCGGGGAGCGTGGCATCGCTCAGAGACTCGGTCGATTATTCAAAGGCAAGGCTCAAACTCATCACGCCTAAGCCGATCACCGCTCTGAGAGATGAGATCGAACGCAATGTCCGTTCTCGTAGTGCAAAACTGAGGATTGCCGAAAAGTTATAATGACGCCAATCGCTTATACACCTCGTATGAAATCCGCCGCCGAGCAGTCAGTGCTTGGCTCATCGGCGCATACTCCATACCGGGCACCGGCATCGCCGATCGTTGAAGATGAGCCGTTGAAGGCTGAGCCGAAAACCGAACCGAAAAAAAAGAATGGCGAGTCGTTCGAGAAGGTGGTTCGCCGCATCCCGACACTCTATGTCATCACGTTCGCCGCAATAGTTACTTGTTGCGCTGTACTTATCATCTGGAATACGCTGCAAGTAAATCGCTTTACGCTTGAGAAGACAAAGCTTGAGCAGGATATTGAGCAAGCTAAACAGCGCATCATCAAATTAAAAGCTCAGGAGATGCAGCTCTCGGCCCCGGATCGGATCCGCCAGGTTGCAAAGACAAAGTTTGGGATGGTGGAATCGGATGGGATAAACGAATATACGATCCCGTCTCAGTAATATTGCCAGTGCACCCGAATGATAGAGACCAACCGCTAGCAATTCGCCCCCCCATGCGCGGCGCGGGCGGCTATGCGCATATCTCTCCTGAAGCACCATCTTCCTTCGAAACTTCCGAAAAGAAAACAGTCTGGCATCAACGGCTCATCGAGCGATTCTTCGCGGCCCCTGCTGTAAAAGATCCGATGAAGACCAATGCAAGGCTCTATCTTATCCTCGGTATTTTTCTCATAGGTTTTCTCGCTGTCGTATTTAAGTTATTCAAAGTTCAAGTTCTCGATCATGACGAGCTTTCTGAGCAAGCGGCAAGTCAGTATAAGATGGAAGTAGCCTTACCGGCACGCCGTGGCGTGATAACCGATCGTAATGGAGTCATCCTTGCTTCGAACTCCTTTGTTGTAAAATTTGCGGTCGATCCCCAGGAGATAAAAAATAAACCGGCACTTGCTGCGGCATTTAGCTCTGTCTTTAATAAACCAAAAGAATTTTATTCGGCGATCTTAAACGACACCTCTCGCCGATATATCGTTGTTGAAAAGGAAGTCCCGCTCGATGTAGCGGCAAAACTCGAATCAATCAAAGAGCGGGGTCTTCTTCGTGAAACCGACGAGCGCCGTGCCTATGCGTTCGGAGGCCGTGCATCACATATCCTTGGCTTTACCAGCAAAGATGGCAGAGGTCTTGCCGGATTAGAATTATTTGACAATGCCATTCTTCGCGGTAAAGACGGCACGAGCATCATGCAGCGTGATGGCCGCGGGAAGCCACGTCCTGATGTTGATTACGAACAGACACCTGCCGTAAACGGTGATGATCTTACCTTGACGATCGACGAGACTATTCAATCGATCACCGAGAATGCTCTTCATGCCGGAGTTGAAAGCGCGAATGCTGAAGCTGGTATTGCAATAGTAATGAATCCTCGTACCGGTGAAATACTTTCACTGGCCAACGTCCCTGATTTTAATCCTAACGATTTCTTCGCCGCAACGAACGAGCAGCTTCGCAATCGGGCGATCACTGACGCCTTTGAGCCTGGTTCGACGATGAAGGTGTTAACAGCAGCTATTGCACTCGAAGAAAAAGCGTGGAAGCCTGAAGATAAGATCGATGCGAAGGGTGGTACCTGGGAAATAGAAGGCGGTGCAAAGATTCGTGATACTCATAAGTATGGAGTACTGACCTTCAGACAAGCGCTTGAGAAATCGAGTAATGTTTGCTTTGCACAAATTTCCGATAAGCTCGATCGTCGCCGCTTCTATAAGTACATGCGTGATTTCGGCATTAGTGTATTGACCGGAATCGATCTGCCAGGCGAAATTAAAGGCACGCTTCATAAGCCAAGCCGCTGGAGTGTTAATTCGAAACGCTACGTCGCCTTCGGCTATGAAATGTCCGCAACACCGATCCAGCTTGCTTCCGCTTATGCAGCAATTGCAAACAACGGTGTGATGATGAAGCCGTATATCATTGCAAAGCGTCGTCAGGCAAATGGTGAGATCATTGAGAACAAACCGCAGGAGTTACGCCGGGTTGTAAGCGAGCAGACGAGCAAGACACTTATCAGTATTATGCGCGGGGTTGTCGATTCCGGTACGGCAACGCTCTGTAAAATTAAAGGCGTAGCAATCGCCGGTAAGACGGGTACTGCTCAGCAGCTTGTCAACGGACATTATTCGAAAGAGCATTACACTTCGACCTTCATCGGGTTTTTCCCTGCCGAGGATCCGCAGTATGAGATCCTCGTCATTCTTCGCTCACCGCACAATGGATATTACGGTGGTGCGGTTAGCGGTCCGATCTTCCGGCAGATCGCGCTTTCCATTCTTGAACAAACCGGTAAGCTTCCGCCGGATGCGCGAGCACCGATGCCGGTCATTGCACAAGACCTTCCTGAAGAAGGCGGAGAACTTGAGATCGATGGGACGATCCTTCGCACAAAAGACCGTGATGATAACCCTGACCGCGACATGCCTGATGTTCGCGGCCTTGCGATGGATCTTGCTCGCCGGGTACTCGGGAGCCAGGGTTTTAGCGTCGAGAAGAACACCGATAAAGGTGTCGTCGAACGCGTCGTACGATTTGGTGGTGATTCTGTGCGGCTCATACTCAGAGCCGGTTCTTCGGCTGAACAATCTTCGTTGGCAGCAAGTCCTGTCGCCGAAGCCCCCAATTTTCTGGGAATGCCGATGGCTCGGGCAATGAAGTATGCCGCGGCGTCGAATGTGCGGCTGAAATTTGTTGGCGACGGTTCCGTCGTTCGTCAAACGCCTGAAGCCGGTGCTGTCATCGATGCCAGCAATCCCACGATCACGCTCTTTGGCGATGAATAACGATCTGTTTGCCGATGGATTATTCGGCAAACGGAAGACGGAATGATCGCGCCAGAGGTATCTCGGATGTTTTTACGTGAACGCATCCGCTGAAAAGCGCCGTTCTTTGAAAAATGAGATTCAGTGAGCTCACGCGGCAACGAGAGATCGGTGTCCTCGCCTTTAATGGCTTGCAGGACGCCGATCTCTCCGACCCGCAATACGATTCACGAGCCGTAACGATGGGCTCGGTTTTTTTCGCGATCAAAGGTTTTCAGACCGATGGTCATACATTCATTCAAGCTGCCATCGATCGCGGTGCAACGACTATCATCCTTGAAGATGGAGAGGTATTTACCGAAGAAGCTGCTACGCAGGCATCGGTAACTCGTATCGTTGTAGCGAATGCGAGAAAAGCATTAGCGATCATCAGCGAAGAAGCATTCGGTTCTCCTTCATCGAAACTGCGGCTTATTGGAGTTACCGGTACTAATGGTAAGACAACGACGACAAATATCATTCGTCAGTTCTTATCCAAGCGTGGAGAGAAAACAGGCCTCATCGGTACTATCGGTTCCTATATTGGTGATGAGTATCTTGGCGGAGTGCTTACTACCCCGGAATCGCGCGACCTTTCGAAGATGCTTAGCGATATGGTTGCAGCAGGTGTAACGACCTGCATCATGGAGGTAAGCTCAATCGCTGTTACACTCGATAGAATTGCCGGCCTCGATTTTGATATTGGTGTCTTCACCAATCTAACGCAAGATCATCTCGACTTCCATAAGACGATGGAAGACTATAA
>DASTAO010000368.1:0-2039 GCA_035712525.1 Kapaibacterium sp. (SeqCode) | reverse complement strand
ATATTAAATTCTTCTCCGGCATGTTTGTGAACGCTCTTAACGATAGCTGCGGCTTCGCGCTCCATTTCTTTGCTGACGTCTGCTAACAGCTTGGTATCTATTTTTACACCGTTAAACTCTACGGCAGTTAAGGTCTCGATCAACGGAAATTCGACATAGTTTGCAACCTTTACAAGCCGTTCATTCTCGAGAAACACTTGCATCTTCTTTGCCAGCTGATAGGTGATATCGGCATCCTCAGCGCCATATTCTGCTAACTCTTCGGTCTTGAGCGATGCCATTGTATCGAACGAGTCTGATTTCTTGAACTTGCCTGCCAAGTCAGATAAAGCGACAGGTTTATAGTGCAGATACTTAATGGCAAGATCATCCATCGAAAGAACGCTATCACTCGAAAGCAAACTCGAGGCGATCATCGTATCAAAAATGATTGGCTTTAGGCTAATGCCATATCGACGTAAAATCAGAGCGTCATATTTGATATTTTGTCCGACTTTGCTTATGCGCTCACTTTCAAGAATCGGTTTGAGCAGTTCGAATACTTCAATGGTATCGAGACCTGTTGTATGAGCATTATTATAATCGGTCTTTGATTTACTCGATCCACTAAATAGTGTATCACCTTGAGGTGCGTCGCCAGTTAATTTAAGCGGGATATAGTATGCTTCGGTTGCTTTGTAGGAAAAGGATATGCCTATCGGTTGCGCCATCATTGCATTTGCCGAGGTTGTTTCGAGATCTATACATAGCTCTTTCGCCAGTTTTAGAATTGGGATGATTCTTTTGATCTCAGTGATCGAATTGAGAGTAATATACGTGTGATCTACCGATTTGATCGTCTGAATATCTCCTTGCGGTTTTTCTTCGATAATTGTCGGCGCCGATTCGATAAGAGGCATTTGATCTGAGCCAGTCGCACCAAGGAAGATCTTCTCTTCCGCATGGAGTTTTGCCAGCATCGTCTTAAAACCGAAATCCTTAAGCATGGCTTCAACGGTCCGAAAATCAGGAGCCTTGCTGTATCTTAAGGATTCAATCGATACATTTAGTGGCACTTCAAGATTGATCGTCGCAAGCTCTTTGGAAAGATAGGCCATTTCCTTGGAATTGACCAGCTTTTCTTTTAATGCTTTCTTATCAATCTCCTCTATATGCTCGTAGATGCCATCAAGCGTTGTGTACTTTTGCAATAATGGGACCGCGGTCTTTTCACCGACGCCTTTTACTCCTGGAATGTTATCGCTTGTATCACCAACGAGCGCAAGATAATCAATGAATTGATGTGGGTGTAAAAGGTATTTATCAAAGGCAGCCTTCTCGTCCATCAGGTCTAGAGTATTACCATCTCTTGGTCTCAATAATTTTACTGTTGGAGTAATAAGCTGGCAATAGTCCTTATCCGGGGTGACAATAAGTGTTTCCAGATTGTTCTTTATCGCAGCTCGTGACAACGTACCAATAATATCATCGGCTTCGTACCCATCGAGTTCAAGTTGGGGTATGTTATAGGCTTTCGTAAGATCCTTGATCTGTTTAATCTGCGGGATCATATCATCCGGCATTGCCTGACGGGTTGCCTTGTACTGATCATATTGTTTGTGGCGAAAGGTCGGAGCAGCGGTATCAAAGCAGACTGCGGCATAATCCGGTTTGTGAGTCTCAAGCAACTGATGTAAGGCATTCATAAAGCCAAATACGGCGCTCGTGTTTTCACCTCGAGCATTGGTAAGCGGTCTGGAGATGAACGCAAAGTAAGCGCGGTAGGCAAGAGCCATGCCGTCAAAAAGTACGAGTAGGGGTTGGTTACGCTCTGACATAGGGTTTTAAGAACACTGGTTTTTAGTGCTAAGTGCTGAGTGCCTGGTGCTAAGAAACTCAAACAGTTGCTATTGGTAATGTACCATATATATTGCGATTTTGATGCGACGGTAACGATCAATGATATCTGGGATCTGCTCTTTAAGGAATTTGGGGACCCGCAGGCATTTTTGGTTTGGCAGAAATTTAATACTGGCGAATATACTGCGGCGCAATGCATT
>DASTAO010000367.1:0-5004 GCA_035712525.1 Kapaibacterium sp. (SeqCode) | reverse complement strand
AGCAAGTAAGAATACACCACTCACATAATACCAGGCCCAGCCGGTTACATGATGAGTAAAGCAGAATACATAAATCATTAAAAGCGTACTACCTGCCCCGATAGTTAAATAAATTATTTTTCGGCCAGTCTGTTTTGTACGCAGAGCTCCTATGAGTGCCATCAACGTTCCTATTCCGCCTACATATCCCATTGGATACAACGATCTAAAATAACCTGCAAAATGTGGGAATGTACCCTTGATCGCCCCGCTGATAGGAAGGAAGTGCCCGTACGAAGAATAATTATACCAGCAGTATAAAGCGACAAAGCTGGCAAATGGCAACGTCAGTACTAAAACAGGTTGTATTTTACTGTCCGATTGTTTTGTTTTTATGACATAAAATGCTAGAATAAAAAAAACACCAATAGTAAAAATACTATCAAGTCTCGCAAGGAATAAGATTGAAAATAATATACTTACTAAAAACCAATCAGTAGTCTTACGAAGAGGGTTGAGAATAGTCCTAAAGAAATAGTAACAGGCTATTAGAAAAATAAGCCCATGCAAATGAGCTTCAGACGCATATGTTCCGATGCAGAGATAAAAGACCGATAAAATAGGTATGCCAATATACCAGTATCTTAAGTGCAAAAATTCGTTAAGTCGGTATAGCCAATAGATGATCCCTAGAAAAAATAGTTGCTGAACAAAACAGGTAACCCAAAGACCGGCCGCCTTATCATTGCCGACAACAAAATAAATACCCGATACGACCAATTGCCATAACGGATGATAACCGTTCGTTGGCGTTATTCTGCTAAAGGTACTACCATATCCACTGACTATATTACTCGCGACCTGTAAATAAAAAAAAGCATCATCAGAGGGATATTGTCCGGGTTTTAAAAGAACAGGGATAATACATCCAACAATACCTATTGCACAAAGAAAGACAACAATAATCTTTTCCCGCTTTGACATTAACCATGAAGGTTTATGATGATTTCGATCGGCATCACCATGCGAAGCATCGCTGATACACCGCAATATTTTTCTTGGGAAAGGGTAACGGCATGTTCAATCTTGGAACGGTAGGATTCAATATCATTTCCGGAGAATGTGTAAATGATCTTCATCGAAGTATAGATCTTTGGATGCGTATCAGTACCTTCTGCTTCGACTTTGATGGTTAAGCCTTCGATTGGAACTTGCATTTTCTTTAACATAGGGATAACATCCATTCCCGTGCACCCTGCCGCAGAAAGTAACAATAACCGCTTCGGAGTTGGCCCGACCGACGGAGTACCATCCGGGTGGATATCGTCGAGCATGATGCTATGGCCATGAACATGTCCTTCGAATTGCATCTCCCCTTTCCACTCGCAGGTTATTTCATTATGCATATCAGATTAGTCAACAAATAATTTGCGCAGATGTTCTTTTTCATTCTCAGTTGCAGCAGCAAGGAATGCGGCGGCAGATCGGCTGATCGCTTTCTGATAAAGCTCCTCTTTATGTTCAGCCGTAAATTCTTCTTCAACAAATCGTGTCGATAGATTAGCTTCCTTGAAGGTATTGTTAACCATCACGAATCGGTGAAACGGGATGGTTGTCGAGACGCCAACTATTTTCATTTCTTCAAGAGCACGGCGCATGCGGGCAATCGCGCCATCGCGGGTCCTATCCCACACGATCAGTTTAGCCAGGAGTGAATCATAGTAACCGGAAACTTCAAGTCCATTATAAAGAGCACTATCGTTTCTAACGAACGCTCCTCCTGGGTGCCGGACATATGTTACTGTACCAAGGCTCGGAAGAAAATCGCTCCAGACATCTTCAGCCTGGATTCGAACCTCGATTGCATGGCCGCGAAGCTGGATATCCTTTTGAGAAAAAGAGAGCTTCTTCCCTTCTGCAATGTTGAATTGCTCACGAACTAGATCGTACCCGGTAATAAATTCCGTGATCGGATGCTCAACTTGCAAGCGAGTATTAACCTCAAGAAAATAAAACTTTCCGTTCGCATCGACAAGAAATTCAACGGTCCCGGCTCCATCATATTTTGCTTCGCGAACAAGCGTGATCGCAGCCTCACCCATCTCTTTGCGAAGCGATTCACTCATCACAGGCGATGGCGCTTCTTCAACTAATTTCTGATGACGTCGTTGGATCGAGCATTCTCGTTCCCCAAGATAAACTGCATTGCCATGCGAATCAGCAAGCACCTGAAATTCGATATGCCGAGGGCGAGTGATGTATTTTTCAACATAGACTCTATCATCGCCAAAGGCGCTCAATGCCTCCCCTTTTGCACGAGCGAGCGCATTTTCAACCTCATCCTCCGTATCGACAATACGCATTCCCTTACCGCCGCCTCCAGCAGCAGCTTTAAGCAGGACCGGAAAGCCAACTTGTTTTGCGATCTTTTTTGCTTCCGCCGCATCCTTCAATGCTTCAGTCGTACCACCGGGTGTTGGCACTCCTAATTTCTTTGCAAGCGACCGTGCTTTCGTTTTATCACCAAGCAGATCGATTGCTTCCGGAGTAGGCCCAATAAAGGTTATGCCAGCGTTAGTACAAGCTTCCGAAAAATGTGCGTTCTCTGAGAGAAACCCATACCCGGGATGAACAGCATCGGCCTTCATCGTTTTAGCAGCAACGAGAACCTGCTCGATATCGAGATACGATTCGCGCGGTGTATTACCGTTTAATTTAACATACCGATTGGCTTCGCGAACATATAATGCCGTTTCATCATGCGGTGAGCAGATCGCTGCCGTCTCGTAATTGCACTCATGAGCAGATCGGATAATGCGCCGAGCGATCTCCGAGCGATTAGCAATGAGAATGGTTTTTATTTCCTTCATTATTTCAATTCTACGAGCGTAACGCCCATGCCCCCTTCGTGGCGTTCGCCAAAACGAAAGGTGGCGACGATAGGTGAACTGCGTAAGTAATCGTGGATGCGCCGTCCTAATGCACCGGTTCCGGTGCCATGTAATATTTCAACTTTGGTTAGGCCGCGAGCATTGGCATCGTAGAGAAATTTTTCAACTTCGATCACCCCTTCGTCGCCATACTTTCCGCGAAGATCGATCTTCGGCTTGAACATCTCATCGTAATAACTACCGATCTTCGAAGTTTGCTTGCGCTCCTCTTTTCTGGCTTCGGCATTTGAAATGACTTCAAGCTGCGAGACTTTCATCTTCATTTTCATCGTGCCAAAAAGCACCTCAGCATCTTTGCCGCTCACCGAAAGTACCTCGCCTGCTTGTCCCGGATTCGAAAGCAACTTTACTTTAGCACCGACCCTCACTTCAAGTGTGGGCTGCTCTTTAGCGATCACGGCCCCGGTTTGTTCTTCTATCTCCTCTGTAAACTTTTTCAGATCTTGCTTTTGCTTAGTACGAAGCTCAGCAAGATCGACCGAAGATTGCTGAGTTGGTGCAGCAGCCTCACGAGCTTCGCGAATGGCTTTTTCGACAAGACTATTGGCTTTTGAAAGCAATTCTTCAGCCTGTCGTGAAGTCTGAGAAAGGATCTTCTTTCGTTCGGCTGAAATTTCATCGCGCTGACGCTCGTACTCAAGTCGCTCGAATCGTGCTTTGCCAAGCTCCTTCTCGCTCTCGGCGCGACGCACTTCCATATCTTGCTCTTTCGCCGCAAGCGAATTGATCAGATCCTCAAGGCGATTCGATTTCCCACCGGCAAGCTCTTTTGCGCGCGAAATTATTTTCTTCGGAAGCTCATATCGTTCCGCAATTTCAAAAGCATGCGAAGAACCAGGTACACCCGGACGGAATTTATATGTCGGGGTTAGCGATGATTGATCAAATTCCATCGAACCATTGATCGCTCCTTCTACAGCTTCGGCAAAGGCAGCAAGCCGCCCATAGTGAGTAGTAGCAATCGTAAAGCCTGCGAACTTCGTCAGATGCTCAAGGATACTCTCAGCAAGTGCTCCGCCCTCTTCCGGTGCAGTACCGCTACCGATTTCATCAAGAAGCACTACACTATATTCATTAACTTGCTGTATAATATTTTTCAGCGAGCGAATATGTGAGCTGAATGTAGAAAGATCATCGGCAATAGACTGAGAATCGCCGATGTCAACATACAATCCATCGATACTTGGAATAACAGAACCTTCCGCAGCAGAGATCGGTAAGCCACTATGCGCTAATAGCAAGAGCAGTCCGGTCGTCTTAAGCAATACAGTCTTGCCACCAGCATTTGGCCCAGTCAGTACAAGCGTGTGCTTTGCATCGTCAAGCGAAATAGTAAACGGAATCGTCTTATCCTTACCAAGCTTAGCGATCAGGAACGGATGCCGCGCTTCTTTGAGATCAAGCTTCAACTCACTTGGTGAATGCTGCTGCACTAACGTCGGCGTTGTTGCAAAAATGGAATTTGCATATCTCGCTTTTGCATAAACAGCTTCGAGATGCCCTGCAACCTCAAGCGAGTATAGTAACGGTTTAACACTTTCGCGCAGACGATCCGTCAATTCGCGAAGTATTCTATCGATCTCACGCTGCTCAGCAAATTCAAGCGACCGCATTTCATTATTAAGATCGATCGTCTCCGTCGGCTCGATATAGATAGTCTGCCCCGTCTGCGATACCGAATGGATCATCCCCGAGACTCGCCGCTTATTCTCAGCTTTGACAGGAATAACAGTCCGTCCTTCGCGAAGTGTAATGATCTGTTCCTGAAGCAGATCGTCTTCGTTATACTTCTTCATCAACACGGCAAGCTTCGTCCTAAGCCGCTCGCTCGTGGCAACGATCTCGCGGCGAATGCTATGCAACTGGGAACTAGCATTATCGCGAACATTGCCATTCTCATCGAACACTGCCTCAAAGGCAAGCTCAACGATTCGATCTTCAAATAAATGAATCGCTGATTTCCAGATCGTCGGAGCTTGCTTTGTGCGTTTTGCAAAAAAATCTCTGAGCAGCCGAAGCGCCTTTAATGTCTGCACGAGCGGCAAACCTTCATCATGATAGATCGTGCTTCCTT
>DASTAO010000366.1:0-2316 GCA_035712525.1 Kapaibacterium sp. (SeqCode) | reverse complement strand
ATCTTTTCGATAAGCTCGAAGACTTCGTTCGCCTGCTCTTCAGTTAATTCTTTTGTAGTTGTCGCGATACGTTCGATCTTTGCTTCGGTGACGGCGATGTTCTTTTCTTCAAGCGCTTTTTGCATTGGTGCAAAATCGGCGAAGGAAGTATAGACTACTATTTCATCATCCTCAACCTTAATATCTTCGGCGCCAAAGTCGATCAGTTCTAGCTCAAGGGCGTCACGGTCGATACCGGCAGCCGGTAAGCGGAACACGCCCTTACGCTCGAACATGAACGTCAGGGCTCCGGAATTTGCCATTGCTCCTCCGGCGCGGTTAAAATAACTGCGAATATTAGCAACAGTACGGGTCGGATTATCGGTAGCAGTCTCGACGATCACCGCGACACCATACGGCCCATACCCTTCATAGATCGATTCTTCAAAATTTTCTGCTTCTTTGCTCGAAGCACGTTTAATGGCGCCTTCGACGCGGTCCTTAGGCATATTGACACCTTTAGCATTCTGGATGGCCGAACGAAGCCTGGGATTGCCAGCAGGATCGGGGCCGCCAAGACGAACAGCGATGGCTATTTCTTTTCCAATTTTTGTGAACGCCTTCGACATCTTGTCCCAGCGTTTCATTTTTCGCACTTTGCGAAATTCAAATGCTCTGCCCATAGTAGATAATTTTTAGAGGCTTGGAAACACGGATTTGAGAGGTTTTGTCCTGCTTTAAGCCGCTTTTGCAACCGGCTCCCACTCACGCTCATCAAAGATGATCTGCCGAG
This sequence comes from Kapaibacterium sp. (SeqCode), assembly GCA_035712525.1. Taxonomy (GTDB): domain Bacteria; phylum Bacteroidota; class Ignavibacteria; order Palsa-1295; family Palsa-1295; genus JAFDZW01. Next base: position 1,544 of record DASTAO010000366.1, on the reverse strand, counting down.
CCAACTCTCTTCCTTTTTCGTCGATCTTATGCAGCGGCATGATCTTGCCGGAATGGACAATGGCCATATCGAGTCCGGCTTCAATCGCATAGTGGAGGAATACTGAATTCAACACGTGACGCGAATGCGAATTAAGTCCGAAGGAAATATTAGACACACCGAGGATCGTCTTTACTTTCGGATGCTTTTGCTTGAGCAGGCGGATCGCTTCAATGGTTTCTATACCGGCCTTACGGAATTCTTCATCACCCGAACCAAGTGTGAACGTGAGCGTATCGAATATCAGATCTTCTTCGCGCATACCGTATTTATTGACGGATAGATCGATGATGCGCTCGGCGACTTCAAATTTTCTCTCGCGCGTCTTCGTCATACCTTGTTCGTCGATCGTGAGCGCAATTACCGCGGCACCATAGCGCTTACACAATGGCAACACATGGGCCATGCGTTCTTCACCATCTTCAAGGTTGATGGAGTTGATGATAGCGCGACCGGCATAGTTCTTCAACGCTTCTTCGATCACCGGGTATTCCGTCGAATCGATCACGACCGGCAACGTAACCTGCGTATTAAAAAGCTTCATCGTCTCACGCATGTCCCGAACTTCATCGCGGCCAACGTATGCCACACAAAGATCGAGCATGTGAGCGCCCTCTTTCACTTGTTCTTTCGCAACCGAAACAGCTCCTTCATAATCTTCAGCAAGGATCAGCTCTTTGAATTTCTTCGAGCCGTTAGTATTGCAACGTTCACCGACAATAACCGGAGCCGGATCAATCTCTAACGGTGCAGGGCTATAGATCGAGGATGCCGATGGAGTCCAGGTTACACTGCGCTCTGCAGTATGGATCGATTCAGAAAGAGTAGCAAGTGCAGTGATATGTTCTTTACGAGTACCGCAGCAACCGCCGATCACACTGACCCCAAGATCGCCGACGAAATGTGTCATCCACTTCTTCATCTCATCTGGTGTAAGATGATAATGCGCAACACCACCGACATTCTCCGGCAAGCCGGCATTGGGCATACAGAAAATTGGCTTCGTGGAATTCTGCGTCAGGTAGCGAACATTCTCTTCCATCTCTTTCGGACCGGTTGCGCAGTTCATTCCGATCAGAGAAATAAAATCGTATGGCTCAAGCGCGGTAAGAGCAGCACCGATCTCCGTGCCCATGAGCATCGTGCCCATTGTTTCGATCGTAACAGAAGCAATGACCGGTAGTTGCTTTTTGCGTTCACTAAAGACATCCATAGTTGCTGCGAGAGCGCACTTCATCTGCAGGATATCCTGACAGGTCTCAAGACAAAGCAGATCGACTCCGCCATCGACAAGGCCGAGTATCTGCTCATAAAATGCATCCCGCATTACATCGAAAGTAATATGCCCAAGCGATGGAAGCTTTGTAGTAGGCCCAACTGAGCCAGCAACAAAGCGTGGCTTGATCGAGGTAGAATAACTCTGAGCAACTCGCTTTGCCAGTTCGGCTGCTTCTTTATTAAGATCGTAGGTGATGTGAGCAAGGTTATATTCGGCAAGTACGAAC
>DASTAO010000365.1:0-2057 GCA_035712525.1 Kapaibacterium sp. (SeqCode) | reverse complement strand
GATGCGCCTCTACATAAAATTTGTCCTTATCGTCCGGCTGATAATGGTCGTTTATAAGTGCTGGGCTAGCCGGCAATGTTTCTACAAACGTGGAGGCATTTGTACGATACAGCCCGATTGTAGTCCGCTCATGATAAATGGCTACCGGATGAACCGTAACATTATTATATTCGGCAAAGCGTTCTTTGATCTTTTTCAGGGAAAGGGGATCGGGTTCGACGAGATCGGCCCGGATACCAGCTTCGATAAACCCAAGAATATTTGAAGTTTCTGGCAAATAAACACCTACTTCCGCAACATGTTTCGGTGCGAGCCCCTCCCGTTGTACCTTCCGGTAAAATCTATCATTCATTAATTGGAAACAACGTGAATCAAATTGAAAACCATCCCGTAGAGATGCGTATGTTTGTGATAAAAAAATGAACACCGACGACGACCTTGCTTCGACAAGATTACAGCCTTACTTTCCTATTGTTATTCTAACCCTGTTCGTTCTCTCCTGTTCTGAAAAGAAGGAAGAACCAAAACCAGTACCCCAACGGAAAACGGCGCAAGCTCCTGCTGCTGCGCCGAAACGGGATACCGGTTTGTACCGCAGTTATTATTTAAGCGGCGGCAGGTCGCTTACCGATCTGCTTTCCAAGCTAAGCGATGCACAGAAGCTTATCCTCTATAAGCTTAATCGCCGCGACTTAAAACATCTTAAAGAAGGCGACTCAGTTGTTGTACCGAACAGTACCGATAACGAGATGGACTATTCTCCATTCCCACTTTCGCTTTCTGACTCTACCCTTAAGATCATCTTTGTCGATAGACGAATTCAGGCCTTTGCTGCTTATGATAGCGGAAGGCTTGTTCGTTGGGGACCGACGAGTACTGGAAAGAAAACTACTCCGACTCCGGAAGGACTCTATCATACCAATTGGAAATCAAAAGAAACTCATAGTACCGTCAATGGCAATTGGGTTTTGAAATGGTATTTCAATCTTGATAATCTTGAAGGCGTTTCGCTTCATGAATATGAATTGCCAGGTTATCCGGCAAGTCATAGTTGCGTGAGACTATTAGCAGAGGATGCCTTCTGGATCTATAACTGGGCGGATCAGTGGAAGCTATCACCGGATCGCAGCAAAGTTGATACAACCGGCACACCGGTTATTGTGTATAACAATTATGGATACGGTAAGCTGCCGCCTTGGAAAAAGCTGGCAATAGACCCAACAGCGACTACCGTATCAGATAGCTTATTGCATTCTGCTCAACAACGCTGGCTTATTCCTGCTAAAACCGCTGTTGCAACGGTACAATAATTGTAGAAAGATAGTGTATGGATACCAAAAAAGAAGCTCTTGACATTCAAATTCCGCCGCCGGAAACGCGCCATGCGGGGATGGTATTAATTTGGAAATGTAATAATTGTGGTGAGATCTTTCACCTGAACCACACTGCTTTACCGGATAAATGCCCTAACTGCGGGGCGGATAAAACCGAGTTCGAGCAGGTCATTGAAGATTAGGTCATAATCGCTCTCTTAGCAACTCTACAACATCGCTCATCACTGCAGAGGCTGTCGGAAAACTACCGGCTCCTTTGCCATAGAGTATCTGCGGACCGGCATGAGTTGCTTTGATCTCTAGTGCATTGAATTCATCACGCGTTGCTGCAAATAAATGATCTTTCGAGATCGCTTGCGGCGATACCTTTGCCGAAAGTACTCCATTCGAAATTGATGCTTCGGCAATCAGCTTTATCACTTTTCCTTCTCGTTGCTCCGCCGCAATTCGCTCGGCTGTTATCGCTTCGATACCGATCGTTTCAATATCGGTCGGAGTGATATGTCTGCCGAACGCATGGTAAATTAATACTGATAATTTTTGCGCTGCATCCTGTCCAGAAACATCAAGCGTGGGATCGGCTTCAAGAAAACCTTTTTCGCGGGCGATCACCAAAGCTTCTTCGTAACTAATCCCCAATGAAGTCATGCTCGAAAGAATAAAATTCGTCGAGCCGTTGACTATTCCACGGATGGCCTCGACGCTATCGCCGGTGCGGTGATT
>DASTAO010000364.1:0-3600 GCA_035712525.1 Kapaibacterium sp. (SeqCode) | reverse complement strand
CGACGATGAACTGTGTCTCAACAGTAAATTTCTTGATGAGTTGTAAGAAGCGATCGATATTTGCATCATCGAGCGGCGCATCGACTTCATCGAGAATACAGAACGGACTCGGCTTCACAAGATAGATCGAGAAGAGTAGCGCAATAGCCGTCATCGTCTTTTCACCACCCGATAGTGATTCGATACCGTGCGGCTTCTTTCCTCTTGGGCGCGCAATGATCTCGATCTGAGCTTCAAGAGGATCGGCTCCTTCTTCAAGCTTTAATTCGCACTCATCACCTTCAGTAAAGAGTGACCGGAATATCTCTTTGAAGTGCTGCTGAACAAGGGCAAAGGTCTCGAGAAATTTATTCGTTGCCGTAGTATTGATCTCTTCGATCGTTTCCAACAGTGTCTTCTGAGCATCGGCAAGATCCTTACGCTGAGTAGTAAGGAATTCCATGCGCTCCTTCTCCTTGGTGTATTCTTCATACGCCAAGTGATTAACGTTACCAAGATTCTTTACTTGCTGACGCAGTTTTTGGATCTCTTCGCGAGCCGATGCAAAACTATACGTTTCAGTATCAGTAAATTCCTTCTCGGTAAGTTCACTTATTTCAAACTCTTCATGGGCACGGCGCTCGAATTCGACGATCTTCGATTCGAGATCATGGATTTTTAATTGCAATTCATGAGTAGCATTGATCGTCTTTTCATGTTCGCTACGCTGTTCACGAAGGCCTTCACGATATTTCTGAGCAAGCTGCTGTTTTTCTTTGCGCTTTTCGACGATCTCAGTGTGATGGCTTTCAGAACTGGCAATCTCACCTTCAAGAGAAGCAAGCATTGTATTAAGCTCACCAAGCTTTGACTCATTAGTGGTGCGCTCAGATGAAGCACGCTCTAATTCACCTTTCTTTTGTAAAAGCTGTTCGATAGTGGAAGCGATTTCCGATTCGAGACGCTTTATTTCTGCGACGGTACTATCATAAGCATTTTGTGCCTCCGCCGCTTGTAACTGAGCAGCAGTATAGCGTTCAGTTTCGATACCAAGTGTTGCTTCAGCTAATTGAACTTCGCGCTGAACTTCGGCAAGTGCTACACTTGCCTGGGCATAGCGGGATTCTAGTTCTTCGAGTGCCGGGGCAACATCCTGTAATAACTCGGTCTGCTCTGCTTTTCTGACCGCAAGGCGTTCGAGTTCGCTAACCGTCCTCAAGCTCTGTTCACCAAGACGGGTAATCTCATAGCTCGACTGCTCGATAGCCCGTTCGCTCGAACGAAATATTTGCTGTGCGGCTCGCAGAGATTCTTCATGTGAATCGAGCTTGATCGCTTCATAAGCTTTATTCCTATCGGCGATCTCGTTCTGCAAGGATTCTACTTCCGAGCGAAGCGCTGTAACTTTTTCTTCAAGCTCAGCAATCTGTTGCTGCTTGCCGATAAGCGATCCTTCGGAGTTCTTCTTCGAACCACCGCGAATGACACCGGAGCGTGTCACGACTTCCCCATCTAGCGTTACGACTTTTTCAAGCGAACTGTCGTCGTGCAATAAATGATAAGCATTATTGAGGTCGGTGCTTGTAGCAGTCGCCCCAAGAAGCATCCGATAAAGATTATTATATTTCTGATCAAATTTCAGGTGAGACAAGATACTCCCCATCTCATCGCCTTCGGTATGATGCGGCACTTCATCGAGACAAATAAAAGTGGCCTTCCCCTTTTGAGAATGCTTGAGCGACTCAATAGCTTCAAGAGCTTCACTTCGAGAGTCTACAACGAAATACTGCCCCACATCGCCAAGGACATTCTCAACAGCTACACGATATTCTTCCGAAGTGCTAACTGCATCAAGAACCGTAACCGGAGCTCCGGAACGCGACCAGTTAGAAGATTTCATCAAGAACTCAGCGCCCTCACTTGTGCCGAGCGTACGTTCGACAAGGCTTGTCAGAAATTCGATCTTCGATAAATGCTGACCAATGGTTTTCTGAACCGTGAACGACTTATTTTGTAATTCATCGATCTCCCCTTTAAGCCTTTCGCGAGCAACTAAAGCCTCACGGCGGGAATGCTCAGCATCGGCTAATTTGCGAAGAGATTCTTCATGATCGACCGATTGCTTATTATTCTGCTCTTTCAGTTCGCGCTCACGAGCTACAAGTTGTTCGCTTTCTACAGTAAGTTGAACAAGTCGACGTTCGATCTCCTCTAAACGAGCTTTGTACTGTGCGGCATCTTCAAGCTGGCGGTTCTTTTCCGAAAGCAATTCATTGACACTTGCTTGCGCAGCGTGAAGAGCAGTACGTTTCTTTTCAAGTGATTCACGAGCAGCAGTATATAACGCAGCAATCTCATTCTTAAACCGGTTTGCTTCTTCAGCAGCCTGTTGCAATCCTGCAATGCTGGACTGTTTCGTGTCGCGATTACCGGCAAGTTGAGTCTGCGAAGTCTCTAATTGCGAAATATCTTTCAGTGTCCGCTCATGCTGTTCGGCAAGTGCGTTTATACGTTCGCTCGTCCCGACAATAGTCTCGCGCAAGCGGCGGAACGTTTCGTTCTTTTCCCTAAGCGACCGCTCGGAAAGCGAAAGCTGCTCATCAATCTCCTCTTCCTCGCGAGTAATAAGATCGATCAACGATTCAAACTTTGTCAGTTCGGTCATCAATTGCGACCGGGTCTGCTCTTGCTCCTGGAGTAAGTTGCGCAAGGGCGAAAGGCGTTTATGCGATTCGGTATACTCTCTCTCTAGTAGATCTATCTCAATAGTCTTCAGTGTTGCCGAAAGCTCTTGGTACTTCGCAGCTTTTTCAGCCTGACGCTCGAGCGAGGCAACCGTCTTCGTTACTTCTTTAATGATCGAATCGATCTTTTCAAAATCAGCGGTTACCTGATCGAGCCGGCGAAGGGCTTCTTTGCGTCGGGCTTTGTATTTTGTAACACCGGCAGCTTCTTCGAATAGTTTACGGCGTTCTTCTGTACGATCGGAAAGGATCGTCTCGATCATTTTTAATTCGATCACCGAATAGGCATTCGCGCCCATTCCGGTATCCATGAACAGCTCGATGATATCTTTGAGGCGGCATTGCGCTTTATTAAGCAAATACTCCGATTCGCCGGAGCGGAATAAGCGTCGGGTGATCGTTACTTCAGAATATTCAGTCGGAAGAATGCCTTTCGTGTTTTCGATCGTGAGTGATACTTCGGACATTCCGAGCGCCTTGCGATTACGAGATCCGTTGAAAATAACGTTCTCCATCACATCGGAGCGAAGCGTGCTCGATTTCTGCTCACCAAGCGCCCAACGGATAGCATCGACGACGTTCGTTTTGCCGCAGCCATTCGGACCTACAATGGATGTCATTCCGGAATCAAATTTCAGAAGCGTTTTATTGGCAAACGACTTGAATCCGATTATCTCTAATTTTGATAAATACATTTTTATACGATGAGAATATACTGGAGTAATAATTATTTATGCTGTCCGTTTGTTTCCTAAATCGAGCGTATTTATCCACAATCCTGCTTAATTGTACGTTTCGTAATTTCTGACGATATATTAAAAGAATGTTACTAATTATTCCGGCCATTCATATCCGAGATGGTAAGTGTTATCCGAAG
>DASTAO010000363.1:0-2843 GCA_035712525.1 Kapaibacterium sp. (SeqCode) | reverse complement strand
GATCTGCCCACGCATTTTCTCGACCAGATTCAATACTGAAATATGTTCGAGGATACGATCTTTAGGTTTTTCAAGACCGAAGTGATCGGCATCAAGTACCTGCTTGACATTTGCTACATTAAAATTATCACGAGTGCGCTTATGCCACGGCACTTGTGCTACCCATTCGAGATAGCTGCGAATAACTCCGGCCTCCGGAGACATCGATGGTGTCTTCTTTAAGCGTTCAATCTCTTCATCAGCTTTTGTCTGGATCGCAGGAGGTAGCTGCGCTTCCTTGATCTGCTTCATGAGCTTTCCTAGTTCAGGGTGCTCTTCGAAAGCGTCCTCGCCAAGTTCAGTCTGCAAAAGACGAATTTGCTCTTGAAGGAAATACTTCCGTTGCGATTTTTGAATGGAGCTTTGTACTTTCTGGTCGATGTCCTGCTCGATCTTTAAGATATCGATCTCAGAAGCAAGCAACCCGCTTACATGAAGGTACTGATCGCGAATATCCGTCAGTTCGAGAATTCGTTGTTTTGAAGCAAGGTCTTTCGTTAAGTGAGCCGCAATGTAAAACAGCCGACGGCGAGGCTCATTGATGTTATCGAAGCTCATCAATGTTTCGGGGGTATGACTGACCGACGTACGAACGTAGGTCCGGAATTGCTCGGACGTATGGCGCACCAATGCCTCAAGCTCAGGGGTCATTTCAATTTCAGGATGAATGACTTCGATCTCAGCTTCGATATGCCCCTCGATGTTCATATAATGCTTTGCCTTCGCCTGCTCGAGGCCATCTACAAGCACTTTTACGAGCCCATTAGGCAAGCGAATGATACGAACGATACGCGCAAGCGTACCATAAACAAAAAGCTCGTCTTTCTTCGGTTCTTCGACAGCAGAATCCTTCTGCGCTACCAAAAATAAATACCGCTCTCTTGCCATGGCTGACATCGTTGCAGAAAGAGAGGATTCCCTACCGACAAGCACCGGGAAGATCATATACGGAAATATGATCACATCGCGAAGAGCCAGAACCGGGATTCGCGGCGGGATATTCTTAAGATCAAGAACTTCATCCGTTCCAGCCAGTGAACCCATCTGCAATTGGGATTCGATACTAATTTGCTCGGCGTTTTTGGAATCGGAAGTTTTCTTCTTAGTTGTAGGTCGTTCTTTAGCCATTGGGTATAGATAAATATGCCGGTAACATCGGTTACCGGCCAGATGCCACTAACAAAATTTGCCGAAAAATAGTCTTACGTGATTAGGTCAGTAAGGATTCAGAATAATTAGTGGGTCGTGTCATTCCGACCAACAGGAGGAATCTAGACGAGCCTACCCCAAAATAGCCTCAGCTCTTTTAAGCCGCCAAGCACTACTCTATCTTCTTCAAAAACTCACTAAACAGATAGTCACTCTCATGTGGCCCCGGAGAAGCTTCGGGATGATACTGAACAGCAAAGATAGGTAATTCCTTATGACGGAAACCTTCGACGGTATTGTCGTTAAGATTCAGATGTGTCAGCTCACAAAAATCAGGCATGGTCTTCCAATCAACACAGAATCCGTGATTCTGTGCAGTGATCTCAATCTTGCCGGTCAGCAAATTCTTCACCGGATGGTTCGCTCCACGATGGCCGAATTTTAATTTATAGGTCTCTCCCCCATAAGCAAGCGAAAGCAATTGGTTGCCAAGGCAAATTCCAAAGATGGGATACTGCTCGCTTTTAACTAACTGCCTAACGGTCTCGATACCATCTTTCACAGCATCCGGATCGCCGGGGCCATTTGAAAGAAAAATGCCGTCGGGTTTTAATTCTCTGATCTCGTCAAAAGTAGTCGTCGATGGAACAACCGTCTGCCTTGCCCCATGGTCATGAAGTTTGTGAAGGATATTATGCTTAATGCCGTAATCAACTACAACAACATGAGGGGCATTATCTTTTTCAGCTTCGATCGAATATATCTTTTTCGTTGTAACACCTTTGGTCAGGTCAAGCCCGGTCATTACCGGAATTTCCTTCGTTCTGACTACGAGGGCTTCATCACTTACTTTCTCAGTGGAAATAATGCCTCTGAGTGCGCCTTCTGTCCTGAGAATACGAACAAGTTTTCGGGTATCGATTCCATCTATACCGATGATATTATTATCGGCTAAATATTTTTCAAGGCTCCAATCCGAACGCCAATTAGAGAAGACCTCGGAAAGTTCACGAACAATAAATCCGGCAACATGAGGCACCGTGCTTTCAAGATCTTCATGGTTAGTACCATAGTTTCCCATCAAGGGATTCGTCATCGTGACGATCTGCCCGGCAAAGGAAGGATCGGTAAGGATCTCCTGATATCCAGTAATGGCAGTAGTAAACACTACCTCGCCACCGGTTTGGGTTTTAGCTTCATCGCCAAAACCATTGCCATGAAAAACAACCCCGTTCTCTAATACTAATCTTGTTTGCATATTTCTTCATAAAAAAGGCTCCCTATGACGAGGAGCCTTTTTGATAACACTATTTATTAGTAAGCTTCATCAATTGGCTAAGGCCATCTTCTTTGTAACTGCTACTTTTGCCATCTCAAAACTTCCGAACAATATCGCTGAGAACAGCATATTGCTCATCAAGCTATTCTTAACGAATGGAAGTGCCAAAGTATAACTTTCAATGATCCCGTCAAACGTATGGGGATATTGATTATAGAATGGCCACAAAGCGAAGTTTGACACTAAAAAAAATACAGCCGTACCTCCTAGTGTTACCCCAGCAAAAGCAAACAGCGATGGCTTCTTTGCATAGAGCATCCCGATTAGCAGTGTCAAAGCATACGAGACGTATACTACAGACATCTGCCCAGCATCA
>DASTAO010000362.1:0-4338 GCA_035712525.1 Kapaibacterium sp. (SeqCode) | reverse complement strand
GGAGTGCAGCGAATTTCATTGAAGCAACGATCCAAGAGATCAAAGAGGCTGTTGGTGATAAGACGGTTATTTGTGCATTGTCAGGTGGTGTTGATTCCGCAGTTGCAGCAACGCTTGTTCACAAAGCAATAGGTCATCAGCTAAAATGTATCCATGTCGATAACGGCCTGATGCGTCGCGGGGAAAGCAAAGAAGTTGTACATACTTTCCGCGATCACTTTGGTATCGATCTTGATTTTGTCGATGCAAGCAAGTTATTTCTCGATCGTCTTGCGGGAGTTACCGATCCGGAGCAAAAGCGAAAGATCATCGGGAAAGCATTCATCGATGTGTTCGTTGAAGAAGCAAATAAATTTTCTGATGCAGGATTTTTAGTGCAAGGCACGATCTATCCCGATGTGATCGAATCGATGTCATTCAAAGGTCCTTCGGCAACGATCAAATCGCATCATAATGTCGGTGGATTGCCGGAGATCATGTCCCTTGATCTCATTGAGCCGCTTCGTGAGTTATTCAAAGATGAAGTTCGCAATGTTGGCCGCTCGCTTGGCATTCCGGAGCAATTCATCGAGCGTCATCCATTCCCAGGACCGGGACTAGCGATTCGCGTGATCGGCGATGTTACTAAGCCGAAACTTGATCTGCTTCGCTCTGCCGATGCCATTTTTCTTGAAGAGCTACATTCGCATAATATTTATCATTCTGCCTGGCAGGCATTTGCCGTATTACTCCCGATACAAACGGTTGGTGTAATGGGCGATGAGCGTACCTACGATTCAGTGTGTGCGATCCGCGCCGTAACAAGTGTCGATGGTATGACAGCCGACTGGGCAAGGTTGCCGCATGATGTCCTTGCTATTATCTCTAATCGTATTTCGAATGAATGCAAGGGGATTAGCAGGGTAGTCTATGATATCAGTTCGAAGCCTCCGGCTACGATCGAGTGGGAGTAAGTTACGTTTTAGGGAATGTTAAAATAATTTGGATTTTCTAGAATAATGTTGTATGTTTGTACTATGAAATGCGCCCTGCGTAAGCCGAATTGCTTCTGATACCTTAGATAAATTGGTTTGTGTTTGCGTTATGATTTGAAGCAACAGACTCCCACAGTGACGCCTTATGTGTTCTTAATTTAATCATCATACTATCATGAAAAACGTACCTATTCCTTGCAACTCCAGTAATTTCAATGGGGAGGGGCAATTTCCTCAAGTAATTTCACTTCGCTTTAGTGCTATGCTGCTTACCCTTCTGTTAGCAAGTAGTACGATTCTCAATGCTCAAAATTTTTACAGCTATCCTTCCAATTCTGAGTATGGCCAAATAGCTATTAAGCAATACAAAGTTTCGGATGGAGATCAGTATTCCACAACCGATCCGACTGTTAATATGACAATGGATTGCTTAGCTGCCAACGGCTATGGCCAATGGACTGTATCTACAAACTTAGGAAGTAAGGTTACTATAACGGGACACGATTGGCTGTTTAGCCCAAATCAAGGCATTATTAATGCTGGTCAATGGTGGGCTCCTACAGGTGGCGGAGTAGGTGTTGGGCCAAATGGTGCCCCGGCTTGGTTATTGCTAGGTAACTTAATCGCTAAGCCATCTGAACAATTTGTTACATCTGATGCTACACATCCAGGATGCCAACCGCCTGGCGTTGTTTCAGGAGGTGCGTTTAATGATATAGTTCTTACCACTTTTCCTACTTCAACATGTAAAGTTGCGGCAAATCTTGCAGGTAGTGTTCGATATGTTGGTGTTGATTTCGCGGGCACTCGCCAAAGTTTTTTTGTTGAAGGCTTAAATGATGAGCGTGGAGCAACAGGAGGTCTATCGGGTGACCAGCAAATCCATATTGAACTTAATGATGGTACTAACACTCTTCCAAATCCCCCCATTGCTCGCCAAATTGTCAAAAATCCTATTTATACTTACACCAGTCCTTCAACGGCATCTGGAACAACTATCGACAATTCAGAAGCAGACTTTCGCGATGAATTTGATATTGCCATTGATAAAAAGTGGCTTTATATTACTTGGCGTACAACCGCCGGGGGAATCTGGGTTACAGCCGTTCAACTGAGTAATGGTAGTGTCGCCTCTAGCTTCCCAATTAATATCGGCAGTGGAATTCGCCCTACAATTGCCTGTGATGTACGAAACAATCCAACCGATCCAAGATTTCATGTTGCGTTTATCGACGGCACAAACTCAGTGAACATAGATGAATTTACAGGTACAACATTAGTATCCGGACACACTGAAGTATTAGTAAAAAAATTTATTGATCCGTTTATAATAAACTTCTTTACAGGTCCATTGGAGCGTACATATACAGCCGCTTCCCATGCTCGGGTGGTAGTAAGCAGTACGCCTACCGGTACGGCAGTTGCCCGTGTTTATGTACTCGACGATGTGACCAGTACCCTTGCACATGATTTCATTCTATATCCAATTACATGGAATGTTGCAAATGATAAAGGGAAATATATCGAGGGTGCTTTCAACCAGAATCCCAGTTCCTTAAACCAACCAAGTTTACCTTCTCCGATGGTTAATGCTACAGATATTGTCCTTGGGGTACAGGACAAGCATATAGTAGCATTTGCAAATCCTTATGATAATTCATCTTCAGGAACATATAATCAATTCCATACTGTATTTCAACCAAGTTATCAAAGAATTACGTCTGTATTTAATCCTCTAATCCTTGTTAGAGGCTTCGACAATGGGTTTCCCAATGCCAGCAATACCGATACAAGGCTCCTTCTAACTCAGGATGGTTCTGGTTTAATGACAAGCACAACTAGTAAATGGGTAGCCGCTGTTAATCAAATGGGAATTCATATCCATTGGCGCGATGGAAGTGAGCATTATTATATCCGTGATACTCGTGCGTTCGACGAAGATATTGAAGAACACACTCTCGTAACAAATTCGTGTATAATAGCGGATGGTTCAGGGCACGGGGGATCTTCTGGCGGAGCACTGCTTAAAAACGGAGTTAAGCTAACTATTTGGTCTGATCCCAATTACGGGGCTAAGAATGGAGGGAGCACTACAAGTGGTATGTATTGGCAATTCCCAGATCATATTTACATTGACGGCACATATCTCAGTCAAGAAAATATTGGGACCATTAAATATAATTCAACAGGGCTTGACCTGACTGTTGGTAACTCATCTGGAACTGAACCAGCATCACTTTTTACTATGCCCGTTTGCAATATTGCTAAACTTGGAAGCGCCGGCTCAATTACTATTAACCCTAATTCAGTTTGGGAATATTATGGTACTTCAGTTGCCCCGGTTTATGGTGACTGGTCATCATTGAATTGGGACTATAGCAATATGACTGTTAATTTAAACGGGCCAAGTACCGGACCAACAACACCGAATTTAAAAATTCATGAAGGCGCAACATTTTGGGAATGCAGCTCATTGAATGCAGAACATGCAAGAATTGACATCCTCTTTGGTAATAACATTAATCCAATTAATATTACTGCCAACACATCAAGCCAAGTTAGTGGCCTGTTAAGAATCCGAAATACTGCTATTCTTGAGAATAGTCAGGTTAATTCTTTTCTCCCGTATAGTACATGGGTCGATCCGGCTCCAACTCCTCCAAGTAATTGGACTAATGTAGTGATGTATATTTCTGGTCTTGGAAGTGGTAACCCAAGTATTTATACCCTCCACTCTAAAAATACAGATTACACAAATTTTGCATCTACTTCTGCAATGTCGTCGAGTGGCGGTGGTGTGCCTTATATTTTTTATGAAGGCTATCCAGCTGATGGGGGCGTACCTGATAAGGTTGAATTTGAGGGTGGCAATTTCACTCGTATATGTTTTCATGCGTTTAATCCGGGCAGTGGTGGTTTGGAAATCAAAACGATGCATCTTAAAGACCTTGATGGTTATCCTATTCGTATACGTCAGGGCCTGACATCCTTACCAACATTCGGCTATAAAAACATACTTGTCTCAGGAAATATTTTTGAAAACATATTAAATCATGGTTCTTCTGGGACTCATTTTGACCCACTTTTTGGGATAGTACTCCAGAATTTTAATCAGTCAGGTAAAGAGGCAGAGGTTAATGTTTTGGATAATGATTTTACTTCAACCGTTAATAATTCACTGGCAGAAAATTATTTCAATGAGTCAGCAATCTATTTTAATAACTCAACAGGCAATGTTATCGGTAACTTGATAACTGAAAAACCTTTTGATTGGTATGATGGGATAAGGACCACCGACGGTGGTTTAAGTCTAATCAATTATCCCTATATTTGTGATAATACAATACAAAAAGCTGGTGAAAGA
>DASTAO010000361.1:0-8179 GCA_035712525.1 Kapaibacterium sp. (SeqCode) | reverse complement strand
CCCCGATCGCGATATAGGTTAGCCATTTTGCTGCCCGATCGGAGAGATTTTGCATTTTAGATTTTGTTTTCTGTGCATCCTCGACCATTTTGATGACCTTGCTCAAATAGCTATCCTTGCCTGTATGCTTCACTTTGACCTTCATTGAAGTATTCCCGTTGATCGAGCCACCGATCACACTGTCATCAATGCTTTTCCTGACCGGCTTCGACTCGCCGGTGAGCATCGATTCATTCAGATAACTTTCACCTTCGACGATGCTGCCATCGGCCGGGACTTTTTCTCCGGGCTTAACTAAAATAACATCACCGGGTTGCAGTTCATCGAGCTTCACATCCATAATATGTTCGCCGTGGACCTTATGCGCTTCGGCTGGCATCAGGCTCACGAGCAATTGTAATGCCTTGGAAGCACCAAGCACCGATTTCATTTCAAGCCAATGCCCGAGCAACATAATATCAATCAGTGTTGCCAGCTCCCAGAAGAAATCTGCTCCTTTGAGCCCGAAAACCGTAGCCGAACTATAGAGATAAGCGACGGAAATCGCCATTGCGATAAGCGTCATCATACCGGGATTACGCCGCTTTATCTCAGAAAGAAATCCCTTTAAAAAAGGGAACCCACCATAGAAAAAAATTGCAGAAGAAAAGGCAAATAATAAATAGCTATCCCCAGCAAAAGAAATAGAAAAACCAAAGAACTCCTGAATCATCATTGAAAGCAGGAGTACTGGGATGGTAGCCACGATCGATACCCAAAACCGCTTTCTGAAATCAGCAATCATCATCCGATGATGGTCGTGCCCTTCCGAACCCATCGGAGGATTCATATCGTGCATGGAATGATCCATCGTACCGTGATTCATCATTCCATGATTTATGCTCGATTTCGGATGATTGTGATTTTCCATAAGCTCTTATTTGTATTGTCGATGTGGAAACAGAGCAATTGCCCACCAGTGTAAACGTTGCCAGTAGTCATTTGAAGTCCTAATATATCCTACAGACATGGCTACGCCAAAAAAGGAGCCCCCCCGTTCTGTAACCGTAAAGATTTTTAACGAGGTTATCAATTTTTTTCTCATTTTACCTTTTAATTATTGACTCGCTAATGTTTAAGCATCCATTTTCGCACTTATATGCTGGCACAGTATTTACTTTAGGATTTATGGTATATTGATATTTGCAATTATGAAATATTTTCTGACTATATTTTTTGTGCTTTCTTTTTTTGGCGGGTTGATCCTTTTGACCGGTTGTAACACCGACTCTACGATGATGTCCAAATCCACCACGACTATCGGTGAGACGAAGGCATTCGGCTCAGGAAGTATTACCTCGTGGGTAAAAACCACTGATAATGGAGATCCTTCATCCATCGGTGTCACCTTTAAGGAATCAGTCTTTGCTTCCCTGGAAACCGACAGCGAAATGATGACAATGCTTATGCTTCCAATGACAAGCGGAATGTCGATGATGATGGCGATGCCATTCGATCATATCGAAATAGACTGGGTACCGGAAGGAGATCCGGCTCCGAGTGTCTACGATAAAGCTCATCTTGATTGTCATTTTTTTACGATGTCGATGTCCGAACAGATGGGGATGATTGGCGGCCGTGATACGACAATGATGGACATGAAGTACCTTCCTAATGGTTATATGATGGATTCCGTCTCGGAAGAAGGAATGGGTGTTCATTGCATGGATACGACGGCCAAAGAATTTCACGGGCAACCGTTCGACCATTCCTTCGTGTATGGTTTTTATCACGGTAATATGGCATTTATGGAAACGATGTGTGCTAAGGCGTTTCTCTATACAAAGGCAAGCTATACCGGCGATCTTAAGCAACCACAGGCATTTAAAAAATCGGGGTATTACCCTCTAAAGTACAGCGTGCATTACGATGCTGCGAACAAAGAGTATTCCATCTCTATTGACAATCTAACATCCCGTTAATGAAAGTTAAAACAAAAAATATTATTATAAAGGCGCCGGTTGAGCAAGTATTTGCCTATATGGACAATATAGGCAATACCGGAATGCACATGATGAAGAATTCAAGCATGATGATGGGCAGTAAACTCAAACTCGATCAACTTTCAGAAAATGCAACTGGGCCAAATGCCACTTTTCGCTGGTATGGAAAGATGCTGTGGTTTAAGATGGATTTTACCGTTCTCGTAACAAAATGGATCAAAGACAGGGAAAAATCTTGGGAAACAATAGGCTCGGCGAGGATGATAATTCTCGGATGGTATAGAATGCAGTTAATTCTTACTCCCATAGAAAACACTACTAAGGCTGAATTGAGCATACAATACATAAAACCGGAAGGTTTCTTCTATAAAATCCTATCGCTGCTACTTTCCAGTTATTATGCCAGTTGGTGTTTAAGTAATATGCTTAATGATAGCAAACACTATTTCGAATCTTAAGAACGACAGAATGAAACCAAAGCTTAATATCCTCGTTTATCCAATAGACTATAGATGAAAAATATTTTTCAATATATTGTGCGGATTACACTCGTCATTGCTCTCTTCGTTTCAATGATTGGTGTTACGACTGTTTCTCTTTCTTGCCCGATGGCTAAGGAAATGGAGTCCGGTTGTCCGAAGTGCAAGCATACACTTCCAGTAAAGAACGACGGATGTTGCAAAACCAGTATATCCCATACCGTGCTCAAAACTGAATTTGAGAAGCCGGTAGAATATAAGACCCATTTATGCAATCATTTGATTGCTTTCTCCCTTTTGCCAGAAATTCTCTATACTCAAGTTGTATCTGTATCTCCAATACCTACACTTTCTGATCGCATACTTCATTTCTCTTCAACCTCAGTGGAGAAGTGCGCCCTGTTATCGACCTTCCTGATCTAATTCTTATTCCAAGTATTTTTTAATGGCCTTCCGATGAGGCCTACCAATGTCGTAATTTTTTGCGGCTGGAGTACTAATTTACTGTTCACTTTTTTATATCAGAGCATGAAAAAAACTATTATTCTCTTTTGTTTGATCGTCACAAGTTTGTTCTTTTACGGGACAACCAATGCTTTTACACATTATCTCCGTACGAAAACATATACTGTCAAAGCAACAGTAAAAAAGCTCTACCGAACGGAACGCAAGATAATGCTTGACCATGAAAAAATAAACGGCTATATGGACGCTATGGTAATGACTTTCCCGGTCTCGGATTCTATACTATTGGATAAAGTGCCCATTGGAAGTCGCGGGCTTTTTTTGTTGACAGTAGAAAACGGATTCCCAAAAGTAACTGGCGCAAAACCTATAGCATCCAACCAAACTTATTACTGCCCGATGCACCCATCTAAAACATCCGACAAACCTGGGAAATGTTCAGTCTGTGGAATGGACTTTATAAAACATAAATAAGGCATAGTCCGGTTTATAGATGAAGCAAATTTTCCTATTTTATATTTTTCAAGAAACTCTAAAAAACTAGATGAAAAAAAATCAAGTATTTTATGTAGTAATGCTTGCTTTTGCACCAATGATGCTTGGAAGTTGCGGTAAATCTACTAAGAAGGAAACCCCAGCACTCGATACAGGCCAGGTTTCACAGACCCCATCGGCTGCTAATAGCACAAAAGAGACCGAAAAAATTTATACTGTATTTGCAAGAGTTACGGCAATCGACGAAAAGAATGGTGCCATTACCATCGACCACGAAAAGATAGAAGGTTATATGGGTGCAATGGAAATGCCGTATGCCGTTGCCAATCCGGCAATATTCAAAGAAATAAAGGTTGGCTCGAAAGGACATTTCACTATTCGTGTCCGCGAAGGAAATGGCGAAATAACAAGCGTCCATGTTCACTCAAAATGAGTATTGAAATGAAAATGCACACTTTCGTAGTAACGGTATTTGTTGCAAGCCAATTTTGCACAACCTTGCAAGCA
Source organism: Kapaibacterium sp. (SeqCode) (assembly GCA_035712525.1). Taxonomy (GTDB): domain Bacteria; phylum Bacteroidota; class Ignavibacteria; order Palsa-1295; family Palsa-1295; genus JAFDZW01. The sequence goes on along the minus strand of DASTAO010000361.1, from coordinate 4,251 downwards.
CAGCCTAAGGCTACTATGACACTGGCCGAATTACTGGCTCAAGTCGATACTCATCCTCAACTTGAAATGATACGAGCCGAAATCGAAGCCGGGAAGTCGCAGATTCCAATGCGCTCGTCATTAATGAATCCGATGCTGATCCTCGGAGTACAAAATGTGCCGACGAATTTCAGCTTTAATCAAGACCCAATGACAGCAAAAGTTATTGGGGTTGAGCAAGATTTTTCATTCCCTGGTAAACTCAGCAAAGAGCGAGCTCTTGGTGAACTTTCCGTTCAGACAACCGAAGCATCACTTGCCGAAGAACGAAATATGCTACGTCGGGATGTAAAACTTTCATGGTTTGAGATTTTACATCGCCGTCGCTCTCTTGCAGCTTACCAATACCATTTGCAGGCATTAGAAACGGTCGAAAAAGAGATTACTATAGGTATTTCGTATGGCAAGAATACAGTATCCGAACAGAAACAACTGGAACTTGAGCGAACGGAAATTGGCCAGATGATGGCTGAAGAACAAGCGATGATCTCAATGCAGTATGCTAAACTATCGTATGCTACGGGCATTGAAAATATGGACATTCCGGCAGTAGATTCGCTCCCGCTAAGTGGATTTTATTACTCTCTCGATAGCCTGATGCAAATAGCGCTGAACCATCGTCCACTACTGAAAGGCTTGCAATCGTCGGTTCAACAGGCTGAGCTATCGATCGAGCGTTCAACATTAGAGCGGTATCCTGATTTTGGTGTGATGCTGATGTATATGCAGCGAGATGCACTCGCACCCGGTTCAATGGGTGGTGACCCGGCCATGAGTACTCCACAAATGAATATGATCTCAGCACAGCTTTCTATTAAGCTTCCGCTAAACTATAACGGCAAGAACGACGCTGGCATTGCCGAAGCACAATCGATGCGACAAATGAAACTGGCCGAAGAACGAATGGCCACCCGCGAGATCCGATTTATGCTTTCGGAACAACTTGCCAAATTGCAAGAACTCCGGACAAAGCATAACTTGATCGCATCGTCGACCCTACCTGCCCTTAGGACTATTCGCCAATTTCAAACGAATGCGTATGGGTTCGACAAGGTCTCATTGTCAACCCTTGTTTCGAACGAACTTTCGGCTCTTCATAAACAGCACGATCTGTTTGAGATAGAATCCGAATACTATAAAACCATCGCTCAGATCGAGTTTCTAATTGGAATAGATTTGATCGCACCATAATATCGAGTTATCATGATGAACGAAGAACTGCAAATATCAAGAGCGAGAAAACGTCGTTTCGTTTGGATCGGCATTGGTCTTCTTATTCTGCTTGCAGCCGGATATGGGATATGGCAGGTATTTTATAAATCGGCTGTCCCTCCTCACACTGTTGTACAAACCGATGACTATACCTGCCCTATGCATCAGCAGGTACATTCCGATAAGCCAGGCGATTGCCCGATTTGCGGTATGAAATTAGTAAAGCGCAGTACTCTTCGTGGGACTGCTTCTACCGATACCATGGGAGGAGGAACAGGACTTGCTATCTCAGCACTATCAGCTGTCAGGGCAAACGTTGCTACCATGAAAGTCGAACGGCGAACGCTTCAAAACCAGATGCGGCTGCCTGGTGCAATCGAAATCGCCGAGCCTAATGAGCACATCATAACGGCCCGAGTCCGGGGACGGATAGAAAAATTGTATGTAAAAGAAACCGGCACGTACATAAAAGCAGGTTCTCCGTTGTATGAATTATACAGTCCTGAGTTGTCGAACGATGCAGCGCAATATCTTATACTAAAAAATAACCCAGACCACGCAAGTACTATTCACAGCAACGCAAGTGCTCATAGCATAGATCTGGAATCGGCAGCGAGACAGAAATTAAAACTTTATAGTTTAACCGATACTCAAATTGACGATCTCGAAAAAAATGATAGAGTACCTCAAACGTTTACTATCTATGCACCTGTCAGTGGGACAGTACTAAAGAAATCGGTTCTCGACGGGTCATGGGTCGATGAAGGCACGGTACTCTTTCAAGTGGCCGAACTATCTACTGTATGGGCTTCGATCGATATTCCACAGGAGGCTCTTTCGCTTATTCGTATAGGCCAACAGGTTGTCGCTACTACTTCCACATATCCAAGCACTACGTTTTCCGGCCCAATTATTTTTATTTCTCCTGTACTAAATGAAACGACGCGAACAGCTCGCATCCGCGTTGCACTGGAAAACCTGGCTGGAAAACTGAAAATTCAAATGTCGATTGACGGAAGTATCGTTCTTCAATCCGACCGAACCCTCGCCGTACCGGCAAGTGCAATAGTCCATAATGGCGCTGAAAATCTTGTCTGGGTTAAACGATCGGACGGAATGTTTTATCCTCAAAAGGTAACCATAGGATTTCGCGATGCCGATGATTTTTATGCCGTGAGCTCTGGTATTGCTGAGGGGGACGAAATAGCCGTTAGTGGCACTTTCTTAATCGACTCGGAACGCGAACTCAAAATGGGCTCTACTCCGATGCCAGGAATGGATATGCCGCAGAAATAAGAATTACCGATGGTAAATGTGCCAATGTACTGTAGATAAAAGAGTGAAGTATGATTGAAAAGATCGTTGATTGGAGCGCTAACAATAAATTTATTGTATTGACCTTCTTTGCAATACTTATAGCCGTTGGTGTCTGGGCAGTCCAAACAACGCCACTCGATGCTATACCGGATCTTTCGGATAATCAAGTGATTGTCTTTGCGGAGTATATGGGACGGTCACCACAAACGGTCGAAGATCAGGTTACCTTCCCATTAGTAACGGCCCTGCAAGGTCTGGCCAAAGTAAAAGCGGTACGAGCAACATCCATGTTCGGGATGTCCTTCATTTATATCATTTTCAACGACGATGTAGATTATTATTGGGCACGGTCAAGAGTGTTGGAAAAACTCTCTTCGATCCAATCGACCCTTCCGACGGGAGCAAAAACCGTTTTAGGCCCCGATGGAACCGGTGTCGGTCATGTCTTTTGGTATACAGTCGAAAGTAAGGATCAAGACTTAGCATCGTTACGAACGATTCAGGACTGGTTCATAAAGCCTCAGTTACAAAGCGTCGAAGGGGTAGCCGAAGTAGCAAGCATCGGTGGGTATGTCAAGCAATATCAAGTTAGTGTCGACCCAAAGAAAATGCTTTCTCTCGGTGTTTCGATTTCCGACATTCGCCAAGCTACGATGCGGGCGAATAATGATGTCGGAGGGAAAGTAACGGAAGTAAACGAGCGAGAACATTTTGTAAGGGGTCAGGGATATTTTACATCAAGAAATGACATTGAGAATGTTGTTCTGAAAAATAAGGGTAGTATCCCTGTACTTATTAAAGATATTGCGACTGTCGTAATGACAGCCGACATCCGGCGTGGATCGATGGAAAAAAACGGCGAAGGTCAGGTTACTGGCGGTATTATTGTGATGCGCTTGGGAGAGAACGCCGAAGGGGTAATTCAAAGAGTAAAAGCAAAAATTGAAGAGCTGAAACCCGGACTGCCGAAAGGAGTGAGTATCATACCTTCTTACGACCGCTCCGAACTTATCGAAGCATCTGTAGATAATTTGTTACGGACCTTGATTGAGGAAGCGATTATCGTTACATTGGTCGTGCTGCTATTTCTAATGCACCTTCCAAGCGCTCTACGGATCATCATTGAAATTCCGGTTTCTGTTTTTATCGCATTCTTAATGATGCGAGTAGTTGGGATAACCAGCAACATCATGTCACTCGGGGGTATTGCTATTGCAATCGGAGTGCTTATTGATGCTTCGATCGTTATGCTTGAAAATGCCCATCGGCATCTGGCAGAAGCGCAGCAACTAAAGGCTGAAAAAGGTATTGAGTTCTCATATCAGGAAGTCATTATTCGCAGTGTAAAGCAGGTTGCCCGTGCAATTTTCTTTTCAACCCTCATCATTATTGTCAGTTTTCTTCCGGTATTTCTGCTTAGTGGGCAGGAGGGAAAGCTCTTTCATCCCCTTGCCTTTACAAAGACATTTGCTCTTATCGGAAGTGCCATCGTTTCAGTCACGCTTATCCCAGTTTTAATGACATTAGTCATGCGAGGGCGTTTCAAAAAAGAAGAAGACCATAAACTATCGGCATTCTTTATTAATATGTATAAACCCGTCATAAGATGGTCGTTAAAACACCGAAAGACCATCCTTGCATTGAATGTCCTTGCATTGGTCATTGCAATTCCGATAGGTTTGA
>DASTAO010000360.1:0-5525 GCA_035712525.1 Kapaibacterium sp. (SeqCode) | reverse complement strand
CTGCCGTACTTCCCCCCCCATTCTTCAACAAGTACGTTTCGTTCGGAAAGTTGTTGACGAATTCTTTCGGGATTTGCTTCAGGTCGATCCGCTTTATTAAGAGCGATAACGATAGGTACACCTGCCGCTTGAGAGTGAGAGATCGCTTCCCAGGTCTGAGGCATGACGCTGTCATCTGCAGCAATGACAAGAATTACAATATCTGTCACCTGCGCACCACGAGCGCGCATTGCCGTAAATGCTTCGTGGCCGGGTGTATCGAGAAACGTAATCTGCCTGCCGTTATCGATGGTTACTTCATAGGCACCGATGTGCTGAGTAATACCACCGGATTCACCTGCAACAACATTTGACTTGCGAATATAATCAAGCAGTGATGTTTTGCCATGATCGACGTGCCCCATGATCGTTACTACAGGCGGCCTTGGCTTCAATGTTTCCGGGTCGTCTGGAATATCTTCAAGAGTATCAACCGTATATTCTTCTTGGAATTCTACGGTAAATCCAAATTCATCGGCGACAAGCTGGATGGTATCTTTATCGAGACGCTGATTGATCGAAACCATCAATCCGAGTCCGATACATTTTGAAATGACAGCACCGACGTCGACTCGCATTAAGTTCGCAAGCTCGGCTGCCGTTACGAATTCAGTCGGTCGAATGACCGTTGTTTCCTGCTCGATCTGTTCCTGAACTCTGCGTTCTTCGGTTTCTGCTCTATCACGACGCTTTTGCTTACGCATTTTCGCGCGGCCGGCTAAAGTACGACCTTCATCAAGGCCGGTCATTGTACGGCGAACCGCTTCCTTAACTTCGCGAGCATCGACCGAGCTCCTCTCGCGGCCTTTTTTGCGCTTGGCTTCTTCTTCTTCCGGGGTTCCCTTCTTGACGGGTTCGTTTGGTTTATATTTGCCCCGCTTGTTATCGCCTCGTTTGGTCAGGGTTGGAGTCAAGCCAGGCTTTGTAGGCTCTTTCTTTTTGGGCTTGAGCGCCTCAAGATCGATCTTGCCTTTGATCTTGAGTCCGGGCATCGGCGCAACAACGGTATCTTCTGCTGAAGAAGAAATTAAGATCGTTTTCTTTTTACGGCGCTTACGATGATGTTCACTACCATGATCCCCATCTTCATGATGCTCATCTTCTGTCGGCTCGGATGGGGTTGGGGCCGGCTCAGGAGCGACAACTTCTTCAGGTGTCGAAACTTCAACAGGAGGTTGTTCAATTTCAACAACTGGTTCTTCAATAACTTCGAGAGCTTCTGGAGCTATAATCTCTTCAAGGGGTTCGGGAGCTTTTACTTCCTCGACAGGCTTAGGCTTAGCCTTTAGTTTATCATCAATTTTCTTCTCAGGTACCTTTTCTTCTTCGGCAACGCCATCGCCCTTATTTTTAGCCCGTTTTTCTTTGAAGGCTGCTACTTTTTTCTGGCGTTTCTCGGCTACGTCCTTTTCTTTTCCAAAATGCTTCATCACCACATCCAAGGCATCGTCTTCGATCTTGGACATGATTGTTTTAACAGCCGGATACCCATTCGACTGCAGGAAGCTTATCAGCGTATCATGGCTAATATTAAGCTCCGTCGAAAGGGTTCGAACGGTTTGTTTTTTTGTCGCTTTCTCGCTGGTATCAGCCCCCATATAATGAAGCGGTTCTCTCTAAGTAATTGTATAAAAAATGGCACCATGACGCTTATTCAGCTGCGATACCGGTTGGCTCCTCTTCCTTCTCATCAGAACGAAGAGTCGTCAATTTAAAACCTGCCTTTTCGGCCATGTTCTCAAGATCCTGATCGGCCTGCTGCAATTCAGCATTGAGCATCTTGCGGATCTCTGCCGATTTTTCCGGAGTAAGGCCAGCGATCTTCGCCAATACTTCATCCGGTGAATTAAGGAATTCACGAGCCGTATCGATACGAGCTTTGATAAGCTCGGTATAGAGGTCGAGCCCAAGCTCGTCACGGAACTCGATAAGCTCGATATCCTCTTCATCGCGAGCTTCCTTCACAAGATTGATCTGATAACCCGTCAGTCTCGAAGCAAGACGAACGTTCTGACCTTGCTTACCGATGGCAAGCGAAACCTGATCGTCGGAGACCAGTGCCGTAGCAGTGTGGTGCTCACGATCGAGGCTTACCGAGATCAATTTGGCAGGAGAAAGCGCTCGAGCCAAGAATGTTTCTTCGTCCTCAGCCCACGGAATGACGTCGATGCTTTCATTCGAAAGTTCACGGACGATCGAATGGATACGAACGCCCTTCATGCCGACGCAAGCTCCGACTGGATCGATACGATCGTCATTTGACTCAACAGCAACTTTAGCACGTTCGCCTGGCTCACGAGCAATAGCCTTGATCGTGATAAAACCGTCATAAATTTCAGGTACTTCGATCTCCATCAACTTCGCAAGGAAGCGGGTATCGGTACGAGATAAGATAACAACCGGAGTAGCATTTACCGATGGGCGGCGCACTTCTTTTACAAGAGCGCGAATGTTATCGCCTTTGCGCCAGCGTTCACGTGGGATCTGCTCGCCTGCGGGCAAGAGCAACTCACGGCGATCATGGATGATAAAGAGATCACCACGACGCTGTTGATATACTTCGCCGACAATGATATCACCCATCAAACCGGAGTACTCATTAAACAGGTTGTCCTTCTCAATTTCACGAATCTTCTGATTCAGGTTCTGCTTAGCAGTAATAACCAGACGACGACCAAAATCTTTGGTCATCTTAACGATCTCTACATATTCGTCACCAGCCTCAAGTTCTTCACCTGATTTCGCCTGGGCATCTTCGACCGATATTTCTGTAGATGGGTTCTCAACTTTTTCTACGACCGATTTTTCGATATAGATTTCAATATCGCCTTTATCCATATTCATGACGATATCGAACTTCGCATCAAGACCGTATTTTTTACGGACCATCATGGCGAACGTCTCCTCGATGACGCTCATCAGGATGTCGCGATCTATACCCTTTTCGCGGACCATCTCCGCAAATGATTCAACTATTAATGGATTCATAAATCCCTATAAACAAAAAAAGACTTGGTCACCCAAAGTCTGCAGAAACATTAAAAAAAACAGCTTTTGAGAATGAAGCAAACAGAACCTCGGGCGCTAAAATTCACCCAAAATACAACCCTTATCTTATTAGGGCAACTTGCTTTATTAGCGAAATGGCTGGCCGTGGAATGACAATTTCCGACCCTGCTTTACGGGGTTGACCTTTTACTTGTTTCGATTCAGCAGTAATTACGACGGTATCGGCATCGTATCTATTAAGAATGCCTGTCTTTTGAGTCACCTTACCCTCTTCCTCAAAAGTGATTATAACCGTTTTCCCAATAGAACGCTCTAACTGATAGTCGTATTTTATTGGTTCGTCAGTACCGGGGGAAAGGACATCTAATCTATAATCGATCGCTTTATTTATAGTATTATCAATAAATTCAAGCAATTGCCTATGAACAGTCTCACAATCCTCAAGACCTACCGCTTTCGGCCCATCCAATACGATCTCAATGACAGGCCTCGAATCGGTACCCCGGATAACAAAATGCAGAACTACAAGTCCGCACGATTTGGCAAACTCGGTGGCCTTCTCCTGTATCAGTTGCTTTTGCTCAGTCGTCATTGCTCAGTAAATTTGATGATCCTGAATTCAACTCTGCGATTCTTTCGCCTTCCCTCTTCGGTTGCATTATCAGCTACCGGATTAGCAGCCCCGAAGCCTTCCGATTGCAGTCGCCTTTCTGCTATCCCCTTGCCTATCAGGTACGTCACAACAGCCTGAGCCCGTTCCAGAGAGAGCTTTTTATTCAATTCATCCGAGCCGATGCTATCGGTATACCCTTCGATACTTACCACCCAACGCGGGTTCGATGCCAATAATTGAGCGAGTTTATCAAGCGAATAATACGACTCGCTTTTCAGAGTCGATTGATTAAAGTCGAAAAAGATATCCTCGATCGTCGCAACGCTCCCGATGGCAATGCTATCAAGAACGATGGTAATGGAAGTATCGGCAAATTTGGTAAACTGCGTCAGATCGATCTCGCTGCTGAATGGCAAATACCCTGTTGCGCTGATAGAAAGCCGATACTTATTCCCTGTCGATAACACTAATGAGAATTGTCCTAGCCCTTCGGATGACTCCGAGCGTGATATTTCGAGATTATCCTCAAGATCGGTAGCAACGATCTGGGCATGGATCATGTCACCACTACGATTCATCACTTCACCTTGAAGTAGCATCACCGGATCAGGTCGCTCTTCTTCGAATAAAGGTATCTTATAGAGATCAAGATGATTCGCTCCGTTCGAAGAAGAAAAATATGCTTCAGTCCCTGACGCCGGTATACTATAATAAGCATCCATGCCTGGCGTATTAATATCCGACCCAAGGTTCTTCGGCGATGTCCAGTTTATCCAGGTATCATCAAGCCGCTTTGCCATGAATACATCCGCTTCCCCATACCCGCCTCTGCCACGAGAGGAAAAGTAGAGCGTCTTTCCGTCAGCTGCAAGAAACGGAGCAAATTCATCTTCTTTAGTATTGATGACGATCAGCAGATTTTGTAGCGGGCCATAAATGTTTTTTGCCCTATCGACAACTTTACTGACATATAGATCAAGCTTCCCAAACCCATCCGGCTTTTCGATCGAGACAATGATGTAATCGCCATTGACGCTGATGCATTGTGATGAGAGCTTGTTCGAGTTCGAATAATCCTGAATGGTTATCGGAGAGATGTTCCATCTGTTGTTTGTATCGAGCCGTGCAAAACAGAGACCACTGGTTTGATTATAATTAAAATTTTTTACAAACAGAGTTCTACCATCAGGCGAGACGCCCGAGATAGCGTCGTTCCCTTTCGAGTTGATCGGAGAGCCGAGATTCTTCGGTGCCGACCAAACCTTACTCGGTAGTAATTTCGAGACATAACAATCCTGCAAATGCTCATCGCCTATGTTCAGAGGATTGTCCCGACCCATTGTGAAGAATAGATACTTTCCATTCGGAGAGATGATCGGAGAAAGTTCGGAATACGGAGAGTTAATAAGTCTGCCAAGGCTTATCTTATTGCGCTTGGGTTTTGATGTGTTTTCGTTCTGAGAGTAAGCCGTTGGGGAAAGGATTAGGAAGAGAATAAGAATTGATATGGTGCTGGCAATTGAAACGGGACCGGAGTATGTTTTTTTCTGAATTCTCAATTCAAGACTCACTATTTCTTCAGAGGCGCCAATCAGATTCGAACTGATGAATGGAGCTTTTGCAGAGCTCTGCCTTACCACTTGGCTATGGCGCCAGATACATATAAAAAGACGACACTGCGGTCGTCTACCACAGATAAGGGTTTTTAAGAATGGAGAGTTCCCTTATGGAGAGTTCCCTTTTTAACCCAATTTGCACATTTGTCATTGTTTAACAAACGACCGCCTCACAATTTTTCCATCGTTCTCGACCTCCAAAATATAACTTCCGCTCGCCAACAATTCTATCGGCAGCTCTGCTGAAG
>DASTAO010000359.1:0-14544 GCA_035712525.1 Kapaibacterium sp. (SeqCode) | reverse complement strand
CCACAAAGCAATGCGATAAGCAGAATGACATCCGCGCTCATTCCCGTGCCGCTCATGCCATGCGTTGTGAGGTAGGTCGAAGCAATGGCAGAAACATACGCACCAACTCCCATAAAGCCGGCATGACCAAGCGAGAACTGTCCTGTGAATCCGTTAATGAGATTCAGGCTCGTTGCCATCGTTATGTTAATACCGATGAAAATAATGATCGTATAGAAATATGGATCGATGTTTCCGGTAACGAACGACAGACCGACGAGAACGGCAAAGACAATGGCAAATATGAATTGAGGCTTCATTAGACTTTCTCCACCTCATTCCTACCCATGATGCCACTCGGCTTAAAGATCAGGATCGCAATCAGGATGCCGAATACGACAGCATCACGATAGGTCGATAAAAACGACCCCCCGATAAAACTTTCTACAATACCAATAAGCATTCCACCAAGTGCTGCACCGGGGATATTTCCGATACCACCAAGAACTGCGGCTACGAATGCTTTCAAACCCGGTAGTACGCCCATTAATGGATCGATACTCGGATATTGTGCTGCATAGAGCACTCCGCCGGCAGCGGCGAGAGCACTACCTGTCATGAAGGTAAAGGTGATGACCTTCGAGATATTAATGCCCATCAAGCTTGCCGCTTGCTGGTTGTAGCTCACTGCTCGCATTGCCGTACCGATCTTCGTCTTCATAACGATAATGCGCAGGACATACATTAAGGTCAGCGAAGTGATAATGACCACTGTCCCGATGATATTAATGGTCAGAAGCTTAGTCTTAATAAGCGGTTCGTTCGAAATGATCTCCGGAAAGCCGCGAGGTGTTGCGCCAAATAATAACTGTGAAAGGTACTCAAGAAATAACGAGACGCCAATGGCAGTGATAAGTACGGTAAGCTTCGGCCTTGTTCGCAAGGGCCGGTAAGCAAGGTATTCGATCGTTGCGCCGAGGACAGCGCAGATTAGCATCGAAGCAAGAAAAATGATAACCACGGCACCGATGCTATCGATCGGCATCATTTTCGAAACCGCATTAGCAACAAAATATCCCGAAAAGGCACCCACCATAAAAACGTCGCCATGCGCAAAATTAATAAAGCGCAAGACGCCATAGATCATGGTATAGCCAAGAGCGATCAGGGCATAAATCGCCCCGAGCGAGATACCGTTAACCAGCTGTTGGAGCAGTTCTCCCATCAAGTAACCGAATAATCACACAAAGTTCAACCAACAAAGATACCAAAAAAATACTGGGCAAAGCAGAAATGAAAAGCCCATTGAAAATCAATGGGCTTTATTTATTATCTATTAAAAGATGATTATTTCTTTGCTGCCGGCGCAGGAGCTGCGGCTGGTTCGGCCTTAAACTCCGTCTGGGTTTCTCCGGCTGCACCGATACGCTGTGCGAAGTGGTATTTGCCATCGACGATCTTTAGGATCGTGATCGGCTTTTCGGCATTGCGCTCGGCATTGATCGTGATCTTACCGGTCACACCGGCGAATTCCTTCGTTGCGGCGATCGCATCGCGGAGCTTTGCAGCATCGGTCGTGCCGGCGCGCTTGATGGCATCGATGAGAATGCGAGCAGCATCGTAGCCAAGAGCAGCCATGGCATCCGGTTCGCTGTGGTTCTTGTCGCGGAATTTCTTTACGAAATTTTGGACGGCTGCATCAGGATCTTCAGTCGAAAAGTGATTCGAAAAGAAGGTATTGTTAAATTCTTTTTCTTTGCCTTTGGTAAGCTCTTCAGAGTCCCAGCCGTCACCACCAAGAAGCGGCACAGTAATTCCGAGTTCACGAGCCTGCTGAACAATCAAACCAACTTCGCTATAATAACCCGGCACGAAAATGACATCAGGATTCGTAGCGCGGATAGAGGTCAAAGCTGAACGGAAATCTTTATCGCCTGTCGAATACGATTGCTCGCTAACGATATCGCCACCGCTCTTGCGGAACGTCTCACGGAATGAGTTGGCAAGGCCGATCGAGTAATCCTGCTTCACATCCATCAAGATCGCAGCACGCTTTGCATTAAGCGACTTCATCGAGAACGATGCAAGGGCATTACCCTGGAATGGATCGATAAAACAGATACGGAAAATGTAATCGCCGATCTTGGTTACTTCTTCATTCGTCGAAGCCGGTGAAATCATTGGGATCTTCCCTGCCTGAGCAATAGGGCCGCCTGCCTTCGAACGGCTTGAAGCAACTTCACCAAGGAGTGCAATTACTTTGTCACGATTAATAAGCTTCTGGACGGCTGCTGTTGCATCTTCGGTCTTGGACTGATCGTCTTCGCTATGCAGATCGATCTGCTTGCCAAGAACGCCGCCAGCCTGATTGATCTCCTCAATGGCAAGAACGGTACCGGCATGAACGGACTGACCGAAGGTGGCAGTCTGGCCTGTCATCGAAGCGAACTCACCGATGACGATCTTATCACCGCCGGCTGCGCCTTCCTTCTTGCACGATGAAATAAATACCGCACAAAGTGCGGCCATGATGACAACCGTAAGAGAGAAATATCTTTTCATTAGTATCGAAAAACGTTGAAATTCAAGAGATAAAAGCGAGTATTGGTAACTTAGGACAGACGCGGAACATTCCGAAGAATTAGGCGGCGATGGCGTCGAGGTTTGAGTAGGTAAATGACTTGAGATCAGTACGAGCGGATGCATGCTCGAGCGTAATAGCGATCAAATTACCATCTTTATCATATTCAGCAAGGGTATTTTCATCAAGATCACGCGTCTCTTCGCTTTCGCGATCAGCGAACTCCACAAAAAGGGTATCGGTATCCTGAAAATAGGTAATTTTCATTTTCTTGTTTGCTTCCGCGATAGCAGCCCATCGCCTAATTCGCCCATCTTCTTGAATTTCCTGATGTTCAGGATTTTCAAATACAAACTTGATCCATTCTTCTGTTATCCATAGCCGATCGCTTTTCTGACGACGGTGCAGAAAGTAAGAAGAATATTTCACTGCACCCCGATCTTCTTCAATGTCTTAGCGTACTTCGTAGAAGGGTATTCTGCTCTCAATCGCTCATTCCACATCGAGGCTGCCTGGACGTTACCGATAGTATAATTTGCTCGGGATAATTTATAGAAAGCCATTTCGCGTTTATACGTCGGGCCGGCTTTCGTGGTGTATTCAAAGTATGGTAGAGCATCAGCATATCTGCCAAGTGCATAATAGCTTTCACCCATCCAGTAATAGGCGTTCGGAACAAGCTCTGCCGGGCGGCCACTGACGGCGATCTGTGAAAGCAAGCCAACAGCTTTATCATAATCACCACCATTATAGGCAGCGAGTGCAGCTTCATAGTTCGAGTAGGCTGTCAGATCAGGCCTTGGGACATAATTCGCCCCCCAGGGAGTGCGCGGATAATCTTCGGACTTTACTGATGCTACATCAAGATCTTCGGCAGACATTGCACTGACTTTTGCCAGTACACTATCGGCACGGCTCATTACTTTCGCGGCTGAAGTTGCTGTGGCCGGTTGCTGAGTCGGTGCAGTTTTCTTTGCGGTCGTTTTCGATCTGCTGGCACGGCGGCTGCAGGAATCTGCACTAACGAGTAATGCAGCAAGAAGGAGCAGGGTTGTAATTCGAGAGAAATTCATTGTCATGCTCCTTTCTTAATACAGGTTTATTTTAATGCCCAGATTCAAGGCAACGTTGGATGCAGAGCGGGCAGGATCGCCGGTGACATTGACAATAGTGCTCGCACCGGTTGATGAGGTCTCGGTATATTTATAGATGTAGTTCGTCGCTTCACTCAATCGCAACTGCATAAATAGATCTACCATGCTATTACCATCGTCGGCAGAATACATTAATGGAATTTCAACGCCAAGCAACCCATATAATTCAAATGGCAGTGGCGGATCGTAGGTACGCGTTAAGGTTGTCGTCGAGCCCGTAAAAGAAACATGCTCTTCGTAAATGCCTTTGAGATACAAGCCACCACCGGCACCAAGGTAGATCGAGGGTAAGCCGGCACCGAGTGTTGCACGAGCATTGAAACCAAGCGTAACTGGGATGTAAGTATATGAGCGTGTCGTCTTTGTCATTACGCCGTTAAGCACTTCACTCGTCGTACCACCGCCGGAAATATGGTAGCCGGAGCCGACTTCGAGTTCGAGCCCAACGTAGGGGAAGCGCTCCGGGCCATATTCGGCACCATCCGGGTTGAGCACTTCAACCGGAAGCAATGGCACATCGAATGCGAGATCCATTTTCGTGCCTTCACCTAAGCTCCAATATACCTGATCGTTACTATTGAAGCCATAGAGTTGGCGCCCGCGGCCAAGGCCATAGCCACCGGAAAGCTTTACGGAAAAGAGCGTCGAATAACCGGCTTCGGTCGGCTCGATGATATCGCTTTCTTCTTGCGCGAAGGCAAGCAACGGTGCAAGCATCATACTTGCAAAAAGCGCATAACGCAGTACGTGATTCTTCATAGCTGGTAATTACTGTAACTTTTTAAGACGTGCTTCGGCACGGTTGCGGTATTCCGATTCCGGAAACGATAGCATCAACCGCTGATAGGCTGTTTTGGCATTGAGGGTGTTGCCAAGTTTTTCATACGAGGCGCCGATCTTAAATTCGGCGTCGTCGGCTTTGGTCGATTGCGGGTATTGCTCGAGCACATCGTGAAAACTTCTGATCGCTTCATTGTATTCGCCAAGTGCGTAGAGCGATTCGCCCTTCCAATACATATAATTTGGCGCTAGCGGAGAGTTGGCATCTTTATGAGAAAGATCGTCGAAGGCAGCAAGGGCATCGGTATAGTTACCGCTGTTGAATTGCTTTAGCGCTGCTGTGTACTCATCGTTCTGTACCGGTGAGGAAGTAGTTTGCGACGGATCAGGTTGTAATGTTGAGGATTGTGTAGGCGGTGGTATCGGCAAGCCGGTCACCGTACGGTCATTATAGCTATTTGGTGGTGTGACCTGCGGCGGAGTAACTGCCCCTCCATTCATAGCGCGCTCTTCAAGAAGGCTTTTTAACTTTGCGACTTCGCGCTCAAGTTCGAGGATGCGCTTGCGATCGGTGGCAATGATATTAGCCATCGTATCGACGACGGTAATGAGCTTATCCTGAACCATCAGGAGTGAATCCATCGTCTTCGTTTGCGAAGCCGAGGACTTTGCAGCCGTGCTGCCGCGCCGAGCCTGCTGCGAAGGCCGGCAGCCAATAAATACCGAGGACGCGGCAATAACCGCCGCGGCGAGGAAAGACAATCCGGATCGAATGGTCATAGCTTAGTATTATACGAAAAAAGCCGCTAACTCGTTCGTATCTAAGCAAAATTACGAATAGTTGGACAACGAGCAGGTAAATAATTAAAATGCAACACCAACTTCAAATTCAAGGCTATAGGCTAACAGGTACCGCTTTTGTGTACCAGTGGCGAGATTAAGGTTTGGAGGTGTTACTTCCTCATGAACACCCAACCCTGCTTTCACTATACTACTTAACCATTCCTTGTGCTGAGTGACCCAACCAACGTTGCCAGTAAGTGCTCGATGGTATATTCCACTCTCGTCTAGAAGTTTATCACTGGTAGACACTTCAGAGAATAATAGTCCAAAATAAAAACCGGGGTTATAGAGCGTTGCAGTTGGTATCCACCCGACTTCCAAACTTATAGTGGCAGAGCTCGCAAATATCGTTAAATTTCCTAGATCAGCACCAAGCAAAAAAGAACCTATCCTTTGCCGGATGCCATAATGAATAAATTTCTGAAAACCAATTCCTACATGTATTTCTGTAGACCGAATGGTTGGTTTGCGAATTATATTTTCTACATGAACCGTATCGCTTTGCGCTCTAAGATTGGAAGCGCAGCATATCATCAGAAGAGTAAACGGCAATCGAGAGAGCACAGAAATCATCTGGAAAGGACTACGTGCTTTATATAAGGTCGTTTCAAGATTGCAAACATTCTCTTTTATTTAATTTTACCTAATGGAGCTATCAGTGTTTTGCCGTTGCCCTGTAACCGCAAATAATAAATTCCTATTTTCAATTCTTTCGCATCAAAAACGATAGAATACTCGCCAGCAGTATAGAATTTATTCGTCAGCGTTGCTACCGTCTTACCGAGCTGATCGATCACCTCGAGAAGAACTGTCCCACTTTTGCCAAGTGTAAACGGGATCGTAGTTGAAGAACTAGTTGGATTCGGACAGCTTGCGCCGAGAGTAATTTCGGAGGTGGCTGTTGTTTGTGTTACATCATTAGTTGAAGGGCCTCCGAAGGTTTCAATGCTGCTGAATACTCCACTTACATCGGTGCCGAGGTAAAGTTTTCCTTTTTTATCGATGCACATGCAGAGGACACTCAATGCTGTCAGGCCAAGATTATATGGCGTCCAGTTTGCACCTGCTGTCGTATCGAGATAAAAGACACCGCTATCGGTCGCAGCGAATACTTTACCTGATGGTGTCGAAAGAAAAGAATTTACTTTTCTCGCCGTAAAACCTATCGAATGCTTAATCCAGCTCAAGCCTTTATCAGTTGACCAAAATATTCCTATACTATCGATCGCTGCAATTAGATTCCCCTGTACATTCTCAACTATTGCCGTCACACTTTTTGCTGAGGTTGGGAAGTTGGTTTTGAGCGGCGACCAATTCAAAGCATTATCAGTCGAACGATAAATCGTATTCTTACCACCGGTATATAAGTCACCATTTCGGGCAAGAGCAAGGCTTGAAAGCGAGTGATCGGTTATGCCTTTATTGAGCTGATCCCAGGTTGAGCCGTTGTCGGTAGAGCGGAAGATGCCATCTGCGAGACTTGATACAAAGATTGATCCTTCTGAGTTAGTTAATAGTCCTGAGAAACTTCCTTCATAATAATAAGGAGCATCTGTCGTAAGGAAACCGCTGATTTCTCCCCAATTGATTCCGTCGTCTGGCGAACGAATAATTTTCCCCAAGTAACCGGCTATAATATTATCTATAGAGTCAAGACACATTTGAGTGATGGTTCTCCGGTACTGCCTATAATTTGCCCATTTGTCCTGATCCCATGAAGCGCCCTGATCAGTGCTATGCCACGAAAAAAGACTATCACCTCCCGCAAAGGCTACAATTTCATTATTTGGCCGAGTAATAATTGCAGTGACTTTATCAGATGGAATATTAATTCGCTCAGACAATGAAATATCTTTTAGATTCAACCTAAACGTACCCAGCCTTGCACTTATGATAAAATCACCGGTTGGTTCAAGTGAAAATGATACAGTCCTAACGACGTTACCGAATTGATTCCAACCTTCTGATTGCTGAAGTATTAGGCTATCCCCGTTAGCATCATATCGATAAATGTAAAAATTGTCTGGGCCGCAAATAAGTGCTTCTTTAGAATTATTAGTTAATACTCCAACTATCCTATCACTTTTCAGCCATTTCCAAGTTCGACCATTATCTGCTGAATGATATAAGCCATGATAGTTAAATGTCTTATCATAGGCAAACAAATGTCCTTTTGTGAAGGATACTACTGTAGTCAATGGATCTATACCATTGACAATCTTTGACCAACTCGTGCCATTATCACTAGATCTGTATAAAAACCCTAATCGATTATTATTTAGACCGGCACTTATTAAGAATATATTTCCAGCATCATCGGAAGCAGCGGAAATCAGATGATCCGGTACCCCAGTAGTATCGATATGCGTCCAATTATTTCCATCATCCACCGTTCGAATGAATTTCATATTGCTATCGACAGAAAACACTTCGTTCTTTGCACCTTGCCATAGTTGAAATCCGTGAATTGGAAATTGTTGCCAGCTATCTCCATTGTCATCTGAAAAGAATAATTGACCGGAAGATGGATTACGATAGTTATCGACTGAAAGAATAATTTGTGCAATGAGCCTCCCCGATGGTTGCACTATTAAGGACGCAATCGAATTAATCGGAGCTTCCTGAAAGATACGTTTCCAAGTTTTGCCGCCATCAGTTGACCTGTGAAGTGCAGCTCGTACCGCAAAGATATCACCTTGCTTATTGATAGCTGTTGTTTGAAGGAAATCGCCACCTGGCCCTGCCGTCTGTGACCATTGCTGGGCAAAGCAGATCGATGCCAGCCAAAGAAAAAATACGCTAAAAAAGAGAAGTTTTTTCATTGATATTTTAATAACCTTGGCACAAGCAGATAATTACTCGCTTCAAAATTTTATCTCCATTGTTTTCAATGGATTATGGCTAAAATGATAAAAATCATAAAAATAATTTGGAAATCGGCAAAATATTTCGTATATTTGCATAATGGAACATCTGGCATATTCCGTCAGTTCTTCAAGAGTCCGCGCCGCGGGCTCTTGTGTTTTAAAGGGGGAATTGGGGTGGGGGGTACACGAGTTCGGATGATTTATAAGGAGGTTACGGGGGTATGTTTGGGATCAACCACCCCAACCCCTCCTTGAAAAGGAGGGGCTATTACAGCTCGCTATTATACCCTAAACCCTAAACCTCAAACCCTTGTTATCCAAGGCTATGCGGACAAACCAGCGGACAATTGGAAGTGTGGTTCGGCTCGAAGGGGTCGGGCTTCATACGGGTAATCCGAGCACGATCGAATTTCATCCGGCTCCGGCTGATTATGGCATTCGCTTTGTCCGCCGCGATCTCGAAGGTTCACCAGAGATCCCAGCGCTTGCCGATTTTGTCAGCGATATTTCCCGCGGTACGACCCTTACGAATAATAATGCCAGCGTTCATACTGTCGAGCATGTATTGGCAGCAGTGGTTGGGCTTGAGATCGATAATCTTCGTATCGAGCTGACGGCGAACGAACCGCCTATTGGTGATGGCAGCTCGATGCCATTTGTCAATACGCTGCTTGCAGCAGGGTTTACCGAGCAGGATGCAGCCCGAGGGTATCTCGTCATCGATAGCACGATCTCCTATTCGAATGAAGAAAAAGGCGTTGAGATCGTCGCGTTGCCGCTTGCCGATGATTACCGCATGACAGTGATGATCGATTATAATAATCCGGCACTCGGCAGCCAGCATACAGGGCTTTTCTCACTCGAAAAAGAATTTACGAAAGACTTCGCTCCGGCCAGGACGTTCTGTTTCCTGCATGAAGTAGAAATGCTTCGCGAACAGGGGCTTATTAAAGGTGGCAATCTTGATAATGCCATTGTCATTGTCGATGGCAAACCAAGTCAGAAGGAAGTTAATAGCTTGATCAACAAGCTTGGACTTGAAGAATCGGTTATCCTCGGCGAACATGGTACGCTTAATAATAAGCCGCTTCGATTTAAGAATGAACCGGCGCGACATAAGCTACTCGATCTGCTTGGCGATCTTGCTTTAGTCGGCGCACCGATCCAAGCACAGATATTAGCAGCCCGACCGGGACATGCTTCGAATGTAGAATTTGCAAAAAAACTTCGGACGCTTCTGAAGAAAAAGAAGCATCTGAAAAAATATACTCCCGGCGCTCCCGTCTATGATATTACGCAGATCGAACGGATCATGCCACACCGGTATCCGTTTCTCTTGGTCGACCGAATTTTGGAATTAGATCTTGAACCGGGTAACGAACGTATCATCGGCATCAAGAATGTTACTTACAACGAGCCGTTCTTCATGGGACACTTCCCGGGCAATCCGATCATGCCCGGAGTATTGATACTCGAAGCGATGGCTCAGACCGGCGGCATGCTGATGCTTGGTTCGGTTGGCGATACCGGAAAGAAGCTCGTCTATTTCATGGCGATCGATAAGGCAAAGTTTCGTAAGCCGGTTACACCCGGCGATCAGTTGATGTTCGAAGTAAAGCTTATCAGAAATCGCGGCAAGTCATTTCAGCTTGCCGGGCAGGCCTTTGTTGAAGGCCAGCTTGTTGCTGAAGCGGAGCTGATGGCAGCAATAGTCGATAAGGAGGAGAAGGCCTAAGTATGGGTACAACGATTCATCCTTCAGCAATAGTCGATCCGAAGGCAGAGCTTGCCGATGGTGTTGAGGTCGGGCCTTATGCCATGATCGAAGGCGACGTAACGATCGGCGAGAATACGAAGATCGCTCATCATGCTTTTATTGCGTCCGGAGCGAGGATCGGAAATGACTGCATCATTCATCATAGCGCTGTTGTCTCGAACGTCCCACAAGATCTTAAATTTTCTGGCGATGAAGTAACGACTGTCGAGATCGGTAATAATACGACGATCAGAGAATTTGCTACAGTTCATCGTGCTACAATTCATAGCTACAAAGGGAATGCCGGGACTCATGATGGTGTGACTCGAGTCGGCAGCAACTGCCTTATCATGGCCTACTCACACGTCGCCCATGATTGCATTCTTGGGGATCATGTTATTCTTTCAAATGGAGTACAGGTTGCTGGCCATTCAACTATTGAATCATTCGTTACTATCGGAGGGCTTAGCGGCGTTCATCAGTTTTCGATGATCGGTGCTTATTCGATGGTGGGGGCGGTGATCCTTGTCAGCAAAGATATACCTCCTTATTCTCTTACTGGTGATACTCCTCCACGATTTATTGGTATCAATCGTATCGGCCTTGAACGACGCGGCTTTAGCAGCGAGCTTATTAAAAAGATACGCGCTGCCTATAAGAGATTATATTTTTCAGGGATGAATTTCAGCGATGCCTTGGCTGATATCGAAAAGGATCCTTCGATGCAAATTCCTGATATTCAAAAGATCATTGAATTCGTCCGACGCTCAGATCGCGGGATAATCGGTTCTTAATTTTCCTTCTGCTCAGATTTTTAACTTCATCCGATCTGATCATTTTAGATCGCCTACCCATTTCGTTTTATTAAACTTTGACAATAAAAAAAGCCCTACTCTTTCGAGCAGGGCCTTAGTAGAAGTTCTACTTATCGAATTACTTCGACAAGGTCATCTTACGAGTTGCGCTGTAAGAACCGCTCGTGATCTTGTACATGTACGTACCACTTGCGAGATCTTCACCATTATCACCACGGCCATCAAAGCGGATGGTATGCGTACCGGCATCAACATTATCGTTGACGAGTGTACGGACAACCTGACCAAGAGCATTGTACACTACGATGCTCGTCGGAGCGCTTGTCGGCAAGGTGTAGGTGAACTCAGTTGACGAACCGAATGGGTTCGGGAAGTTCTGCTCGAGCGAGAACTCGGTCGGGTTCGTGATATCGACGTTAACGGTGTTCGACGTATGTTCGCTACCATCGAGATCCGTCTGGACCAAGCGATAGGTGTACGAACCCGGCGTTACGTTACGATCAACGAACGAGTAACCGGTTTCAACATTGGTCGTTCCCTTACCGGCAACATACCCAACCTTTTCGAAGAATCCTTCGGTAAGATCAGCACGACGGCGTTCTACGAAGAAGCCGGCATTGTTCTTTTCCTGTGCCGTTGCCCAGGTAAGAAGCGATTTACCGTTGTCATTCTTACCATGGAGGTACACGAATTCAACCGGCAAGATGTCGCTCTTGCTGACCATAACACGGATCATCGGGTAGTAGATACCGTTGCTGTTATAGGGGTTGCTTATATTTGTATACATCCAAGCACCGCTACCAGGCATGAATGTCGACCAGTTACCGCTACCGGCAACGAGCTCTTTTGCGAATGCGCAAGAGATATCGCCAGTGTTTACGTTAGCACCAATGCTGGTACCAAACTGATCGCCATACATCGGCAGGATAACCGGTACCTGCGGATCGACAACACGAAGTCTGCCACCACCGCGGGAAATATCTGCTCCCATGTAGAATGCGTCTGTTGCCATCTGACTAACCGAAGCCCAATAGACACCAGGATTCAAGATGACCGGTTCTGGGAAGTAATATGCCCAGTACTTATCAAAGAGGTCACCCTGACGAACGTCAACCATCTGAGCTTTAAATACGGTATCGCTCGTCGGTACGCAGCTTCCTGGCTTACCTTTGAGAATCGTAAGACGAATCGGATCGTTAGCCTGGTTACCTGCAGCAAAGAAGGCGCGAATACCATAGAGAGTATCTTTGGTAATGATCGTAAACTTCATTGCCAAGCTTCCGCTGATGATACCTGTTGGTACTGAACCCTGTCCGAGAGCCGGAGCGAGAGCTGAAGTACCATTAGACGGTACGAGCGTCAAAACAGGGATATCATTGCTTCCGTCATCATAAGCAAATTCCTGCGGAGTACCTGGAATCGGAGCCGGGAGGAAGAAATCACCCCAAACACCATTATCAAGTACGTAGGAGTCATAACCGCTCGAAGCAAGGAATGCATGAGCACGGAATGTTCCGCCCTGACCTGCATACAATGCATTCCAGTTCGGCATGATAACTGTTGTATCATGACCTGAAGGAAGCTGAGTAACCGTCTGGATAGCCCAGTAAACCGTGTTGTCGTTCGGATCGAGGATCTGAACACGGATCGGGAATGCAATAGCTACGTCTGAAGAGTTATTAGCTATATGGACATATACTGGCAACGATACCGTCTGCGATGAAGGAATTGAAGTATATGGCTCGATGATACGAACCCACATAATTTCCACTTCAGGCTTTTTCGGTACCTGCAAGGTGACATTGTCAATATAGAAATCGTCACCGTCATCGTCAACCGGCGGAATGGTAGTACCCTGCCAGTTAGACATTAAGCGAAGACGGAAACGGAAGTTCGAATTGAAGTACGAGAAATTTGGCTTTGTGAATTGATCCAACCGAACTGAGAAGTGATGGAATTCGAAATCGGCAGCTTTTTCAAAGCCGATATCGCTAGCACCACCACCACCATCGATAGAAGCAATACGCGTCCATCCACCCGATGAAGGGTTACATGGCGGCTCAGTTGGTAACTTAAATTCAACTGTAAGCGAATCACCCTTACGAGCAAGGCCAGTCGGAGTTAATACGGTCTTTTCCGGTCCGAGAAGTGTAGAACCGTCCCATCCTAATGGATAGGTAAATAAACCAGTACGCTGATAATCGAAGGTAAGAATACCTTTGGTCACACCAGCTAAATTATACGGGAAGCTAACGAGCGTATCGCCGACGTTGCTACCTGCATACAGCAACCCAGCCTGATCGAATGCATCAAGGTGAATAACCGGATCGAGTAACTGTTCTGTACCAACGCCATTACCAGTCGTATATCTCGGGGCCGGCGGATCGTAGGTTGCGATCTGACCATCTTCTACAGTAGCACCGATCGAAACCCAATGGGTCTGGTCAGGCAATCTGAAATATGGGGTCGAGTTATAAACGTCCGTCGGATCGTTAAACGGAACGGTCGTAGTACGGATACCGAAAATTCTGATACAAGCTGTATCATCGAACGGCCAGCGGTCACCGATATATGAATCGTTCTGATCGAAGCTCGTTGCAACAGCGCAAGCACGGAAAGTACCGAGCTGATTCAAGATGTTCGGGTTTGTTGCATACGGAGCAAAGTCACCCGGCTTGGTTGAACGAACTTCAGCAGACAACATATTTGCCAAGGTAAAGGTACGGCCGTAAACGGCTACACCAGTAACGTAGTTACGAATCTGGAATTTTACCTTGAAGGTCTGCGGAATAGCATCGACGTTCGTGAAGGTAGCCGTCGGGTTAACAGTGTTACCCAAGCAGATTTCGTAATTACGCGGCGGGAAATCGACCGTTAGTGTACGAACAATATTCTTCCATTGCTTGAACTTGATAGAGTACGATCCACTTTGCGGAAGGTTCTTGTTGCAAGTCTTACAATTTGTATTCAAGTTAGCATCCCAACGTCCGGGGGGGCTATATACTTTATTACCGGCAAGAAAGGAAGTATACTCATTGGGTGGGGAGGTTTGATTGATCGTTCCGATACCACAATTCATCTGGAATACGCGCCAAGCCTGAATAGCAGGAATACCGGAGATCAAACCGCTGAATGGTCCGTAATTGATCTGAATACTCGAGTCAACTCGGGTAAGAACGATCTGCATTTTGCGGATGAAGATCGCAGTCCAACCGGTTGATTGTCTGGGCCAAGTATTATTGGTTGTTGACGGACGGAGACGGAAATTATAGAAGTTAACAAAGAATGAATCGAGGAACGGGCTGGTACGAACATATACTTTCGTCGTATCACCATTCGGAATCATATCAAGATCACCCTTTAACGCAGCAACGATAGCGCGGGGCTCCGAAGCCATCTTAGTCTTCAGATCAGGATAGGTAGCAGCAGCATACGGTGAAGTCGTTCCAGACCATGCACCATAAGCCGATGAACCGTTCAAAAAGCCGATATATCCATTTGAGGATATGATCAAGCTATCATACGGCTGGTTATAAAAATAGAACGTAAAGCCAATCGGTATCGGACCAGCGATACAGTTGTCAGTCGTATCCATTGTACCGGGAGTGGTTTCCTGGTTTGGATTTCTGAAATAATAGGTTTGCTCGTTCGGCGGAACAAACTGCTGGCCGCCATTACGAACACGGTGCCATTCGAATGGATGGTAGGTTGTGTCCATAAAGAATGGATTCGGGCGCCACGGAAGCGGAGCATCGTCGTCAGTATCCAT